>NZ_JBPQTW010000021.1:0-60312 GCF_051386535.1 Streptomyces sp. URMC 127 | reverse complement strand
CTCCGAGCGCCCCCGCCGCCCCGCTCACCGGCCGTGACGTCGTCATCATCGGCGGAGGGTCCGGCATCGGACTGGAAGTCGCGCGCCGTGCCGTCGCCGGCGGTGCGCGCGTCGTGATCGGCGGACGGAGCGAGGGGAAGCTGGCGGCGGCCGCGGAGGCGCTCGGAGAGCGGGCGCGCTGGGGCGTCGTCGACACCACCGACAAGGAGTCGCTGGCCGCGTTCTTCGACGGCATCGACCGCGTCGACCACCTCTTCACCCCCGCCGCCTCGTACCGGGTCGGCCCGATGCGGGAGCTGACCGACAGCGAGGCCGAGAGCCCCTTCGTGTCGAAGTTCTGGGGGCAGTACCACGCGGTCAGGCACGCGGCTCCGAAGCTGAGCGCGGACGCCTCCGTCGTGCTGATGTCCGGCGCGGCGAGTGTCCGTCCCCCGGCGCCGGCGCCCGCCTACGTGGCCTGCAACGCCGCGATCGAAGGGCTCGGGCGCGGGCTCGCCGTGGAGCTCGCGCCCGTCCGCGTCAACGTCGTCTCGCCCGGCACGGTCGACGGCAACCTGTGGGCGCAGCGCCCCGCCGAGGTGCGCGAGGCGAGCTTCGCGCAGTACGGCAGGGACGCCCTGCTGCGCCGGCCGGGCACCGAGAGCGAGATCGCGGACGCGGTGCTCTTCCTGTTCACGAACACCTTCATGACCGGCTCGACGCTCTACCCGGACGGCGGTTACGCCCTGCGCTGAGCCCGCACGCACGGCAGGTGCCCCGCCGGGTGGACCCGGCGGGGCGCAGGAGGTGCGGTCGTCCTACGAACCGCTGCCGTACGGGCGGGTGAGCACCTCGAGGTAATGGCCGGAGGGGTCGGGGAAGTAGACCCCTCGTCCGCCGTCGTTGTGGTTGATCTCGCCCGGCCGCGTGCGGTACGGATCGGCCCAGTAGGGCAGGCCGGCCTCCTGGATCCGCGCGAAGATGCCGTCGAAGTCCTCCTCGGGCACCAGGAACGCGTAGTGCTGCGGGACGATGTTCTCGGGCTGGTCGCTGGTGGCGAAGTCCAGTGCGACGCCGTTGCCGGTGACGACGGGGACGAACGGCCCCATCTCCGGTGCGACCTCCAGGCCCAGGATGTGCGCCAGGAACTTCGCGGACTCCCGCTTGTCCCGGGAATGAACGATGGTGTGGTTCAACTCGATCGACACGATGCAATGCCTCCACAGGCATCTCCCGGACACCGGCCCCGCTCCCACCCGGATGGTGAGAACGACCGGTGCCCGGTTCCGACCCTAGGCGGCCGTCCCGCGCGATGTCATGGGGCTTCGGACCTACTCCGCGAGTCCGTGATCCCGCGCCGCCGCCGTCTCAGTGCCCGCGCGCGATCCACTCCGGCAGGGCGGGCGCCTCGCCGCCGACCGTCGTGTTCTCCCCGTGCCCCGTGCGCACCACGGTCTGCGGCGGCAGCGTCAGCAGCCGCTCCCGGATCGAGTCGACGATGGTCGGGAAGTCGGAGAAGGAACGGCCCGTCGCGCCCGGCCCGCCGTGGAAGAGCGTGTCGCCGGTGAACACCGTGCCGAGCTCCGGCGCGTACAGGCAGATGCCGCCCGGCGTGTGGCCGGGTGTGTGCAGCACCGTCAGTTCCGTGCCGGCGACGGTCAGCACCTGGCCGCCCGCCAGCTCGCCGTCCGGGGCGGTGCCCGGGTGCGTCTGCTCCCACAGCTCCCGGTCGGCGGGGTGGAGGAGCACCGGCGCGCCGGTGCGGGCCGCGAGCTCCGGCGCCGCGTCGATGTGGTCGTTGTGCGCGTGGGTGCAGACGACCGCGGTGAGCCTGCGTCCGCCCACGGCCTTCTCGATCGCGGCCGCGTCGTGGGCCGCGTCGATGACGAGGACCTCCTCGTCGTCGCCCACGAGCCACACGTTGTTCTCGACGTCCCAGACGCCGCCGTCGAGCGCGAACATGCCCGACGTCACGAGGTGTTCGACGCGCGCCATCACACGGCCCCCGGCGTGGAAGTCGGCGTCGCGTGCGCCGGGCTCTGCGCCCCCGGCATCAGCACCACCGACCGCAGCACCTCGCCCTTCTCCATGCGGTGGAAGGCCTCCTCCACCTCGTCCAGCGCGATGGTCTCGCTGACGAACGCGTCGAGGTCGAGACGGCCCTGCAGGTAGAGGTCGATCAGCAGGGGGAAGTCGCGGGAGGGCAGGCAGTCGCCGTACCAGGACGACTTCAGCGCGCCGCCGCGCCCGAAGACGTCCAGCAGCGGCAGCTCCAGCTTCATCTCCGGCGTGGGCACGCCCACCAGGACCACGGTCCCGGCCAGGTCGCGCGCGTAGAAGGCCTGCCGGTACGTCTCCGGGCGGCCGACCGCGTCGATGACGACGTCGGCGCCGAAGCCGCCGGTCAGCGAGCGGATCGCCTCGACGGCGTCCTCCGAGGACGAGTTGACGGTGTGGGTGGCGCCCAGGCCCTTGGCCTGCTCCAGCTTGGCGTCGGAGAGGTCCACCGCGATGATCTTCGCGGCGCCGGCCAGCCGGGCCCCGGCGACGGCCGCGTTGCCGACGCCGCCGCAGCCGATGACCGCGACGGAGTCGCCCCGGCCCACGGCACCGGTGTTGATCGCGGCGCCCAGGCCGGCCATCACGCCGCAGCCCAGCAGACCGGCGGCGGCCGGGGAGGCGGCCGGGTCGACCTTGGTGCACTGCCCGGCGGCGACCAGGGTCTTCTCGGCGAAGGCCCCGATGCCCAGGGCGGGCGAGAGCTCGGTGCCGTCGGCCAGCGTCATCTTCTGCTTGGCGTTGTGCGTGTTGAAGCAGTACCAGGGGCGGCCGCGCAGACACGCGCGGCACTGCCCGCAGACGGCGCGCCAGTTGAGGATGACGAAGTCACCCGGAGCCACTTCGGTCACTCCGTCACCGACCGACTCGACCACACCCGCGGCCTCATGGCCGAGGAGGAAGGGGAACTCGTCGTTGATTCCGCCTTCCCGGTAGTGCAGATCCGTGTGGCACACCCCGCACGCCTGGATCTTCACGACGGCCTCGCCCGGGCCGGGGTCGGGGACGAGGATCGTCTCGACCCGTACCGGATCGCCCTTGCCTCGGGCGATGACACCGCGTACTTCTTGCGCCATGGGGGTGCTGCCTTTCTCGGTGGTCGGAACCCTGTGTCGGACCGCCCTCCACTCTGCGCGGGAATGCGTGCGGTGTCCAACATCCCTACCCGATCACATTCAGCAGCCCTGATGATCAATCATGTCCAGCAAGGCCCGGGCGGCCGCCGTCGGCTGACCCGCCGCCGGCACGGCGACGGCCACCTTCCACCGCACCGACCCCGCGAGCGGTACGGAGCTGAGCCCGCGCGCCTGCTCCTTGAGCGTCACCGGGCGCGGCACGACCGCCGCGCCCAGGCCGCGCGAGACCAGATCGAGCAGCGTGTAGACGTCGTTGACCTGCAGGGCGACCTTGCGCGCCACGCCCGCCTCGGCGAACGCGAGGTCCGCGGCCCGGCGGGCGCCCCAGTCCGGGTGGAGGTCCACGAACACCTCGCCGGCCAGCCGCGCCGCCGGCACCGGCCCGCCGATCCCCGCCAGCGGGTGGTCCGCCCGGCACAGCAGCATCAGCGGCTCCTCCGCGACCCGCCGCAGCCGCACCCCCTCGTGCAGCCCGTCGTGCACCACGAAGGCCACGTCCAGCTCGCCGCGCCGCACCTGCTCCAGCAGCCGGCCCGAACCCGCCTGCTCCATGTGCACCTCCACCTGCGGGTGGCGCGCGTGGAAGGAGGCCAGCAGCGCGGCGGCGTCGACCGTGCCCATGCACTGCTCGGTGCCCACCGACAGCGTGCCGCCCATCAGCCCCTGCACCGCCGCGACGGCCTCCCGGGCCGCCGCCGCGCACGCCAGCGTCCGCCGCGCCTCCACCAGCAGCGCCCGCCCCGCGTCCGTGAGCCCCACGCGCCGCGTGGTGCGCAGGAACAGCTCGGCGCCCAGCTCCCGCTCCAGCGCCCGCACCGAGGCCGACACCCCGGACTGGGCGACGCGCAGCCGCTCCGCCGCGTGCGTGAAGTGCTGCTCCTCGGCGACCGCCACGAAGTGCTCGAGGTGTCTGAGTTCCATGATTCAGCATCGTAGGTGCTGGATGGGACGTCCCTTCCGCCCCCGGGAACCGTCCGGCACCGCCGCCGCGTCTCTGCTGCCGTAAAGGGCCGTACCTCTGGCCGATACGGGGCCTTCCGGCACCGCGAGTCGGCCATCCGCGGCTCCTGTCACACCCGCCCCGAGGGCACTTCCCGGCCAACTACGTCACTGCCGGAACCTCTGCCTCCCGGCTCGCACCTGGCCCGGAGGGCGCGGCGGGGCGTCCGGCCGTGGCCAATCCTCTACCTGTGGTGCAGTCAGGACGCGAGGTGTCTGTCTACTCTCCCTCGCCATGCGCAGACACACGTTCGGACGCCTCGGGCTGTCCGCCACTCTCGCCTCTGTCGTCGCCCTCATGGGCATGGCTCCGTCGGCCTCCGCCGCGGACACCCCTCCGATGACGGTCACCGCCGACAAGGCGTCCGCCTCGCCGGGCGACACGGTCACCATCACGCTGAAGTTCACCAACGACCAGACCACGAACACCCAGTTCGTGTACCAGTCCATCCAGCCGACGTGGAACACCTCGCAGGACCCCGCGCTGAAGTACGCGTTCACCTCCTGCACGGGCGAGGTGACCCGCTGCGACGTCGCGGGCAAGCAGAGCGGCTCGATGAACTACAACGTGCCGGTGCTCCCGGGCGCCAGCCGCACCGTGACCCTGAAGTACAACATCGCCGCCGACTCGGCCTGCGGCCCGAGCCGGCGCATCGAGTTCTACACCTACCTGTACTACGAGTACCAGGGCGGCCAGGCCAAGAAGGACGGCGTCAACTCGGTGGGCACGGACATCGCCTGCAAGACGGCGGCGGCCCCCGGGGCGGCAGCCCGCGCCGGGCGCTAGCCACGCCGGACCACCGCAGCACCACACCGCAGGTCCGGCCCGGCCAGGAGCGCGCCCTGGCCGGGCCCGGTCCGCGTCAGTCCGCGGCCAGGTGCTTCCCGAAGAACGCCTCGATCCGCCGCCAGGCGTCCGCCGCGGCAGCCGGCTCCGGCCCGATGCCCATCACGGCGCGCATGACCGGTCGCATCACCGGCGGCACGTTGTCGGTCTCGTTGAAGAACGAGTGCCCGGCATCCGGGTACAGCTTGACGTCGTGCTCGACGCCGGCGCGCTCCAGGGCGGTCCTGATCGTGGCCGCGTAGCCGCGGAAGGCCCGGTCCCTGGCACCGTAGCTGGCGATCACGGGGCACGCGCCCTTCATCGCCGCCTCCGCGTCCGAAGGCGATGGCGCCCGGCCGTAGTTGACGGCCGCCGCGTCGTAGCGCCCTTGCCCGGCCAGCACGAGCGCGAAGCCGCCGCCCATGCAGAAGCCGATGACACCGACCTTGCCCGTGCAGCCCGGATCGGCCAGTAGCCACTGCCGGGCCGCCTCGATGTCGCCGTAGACCCGGCCGTAGCCGGAGTAGACCGCCCGCATGGTCGGCACGAGGCAGCGGTAGGGGGAGCGGCCGTGGTAGAGGTCGGGCATGAGGGAGAGGTAACCCGCCTCGGCCATCCGCTCGTTGAGCCTCCGGTTGACGGCATCCGCGCCCGACGCCTCGAAGAGGACGACCACCCCCGGCCGCGGCGCATCCCCCGCGGGCCGTGCGAGAAAGCCCCGGAGCCCCGGGAGGCCGCCGGTGCGGGCACTGAACTCCGAGAGATCCACTTGTTCGGTCATCCCTGAACGGTACGTCAACGAAGGCCCGGACGAAGGCGGTTCAGGGACGGTGGTGCCAGCGCCGCGACGCCGCGTCGTAACACGCCTCGCATACGGGGAAGGACACGCTGCCCAGCGCGGGCACCCGGAGGGTCAGGGCCAGCTCCGGATAGGCCTCGTCGGAGCAGATGTGCGGCATGCCGTGGTGCGCCAGAGCGCATACGCAGTGACACGGCTCGACCTGCTCCACCGAGCCCACGGGGGATGCGGGCGCCCGTTTCAGACTCCGGAGGAGCGGCATATACGCATTTTATCTCAGGCGGTCCATGACGGGCTTCTCCACGCAGACGGCGACTCCGGCACCGGCCCGCCCGGCTCCGGCGCCGCGTCCGGCAGGTCCCGCGCGCGGGCCGCGAGGCCCTCGCGCGCCAGGTCGCGCACGCGGCCCCCCGCGGTGACCGCCACCGTCCACAGCGGCTCCAGCCGCGCCCCCCGGCGGGACTTGGCCCGGGACGTGCCGATGCCCAGGTGCACGGCCCGGGCCCCCAGCTCGTGGGCCAGCCGCAGCGGCTCGTAGAACATCAGGCCGAAGTAGCAGCCGCGTGTGCCCGGCCGGCTCTCGTCCACGCCGATCAGCCGCACCCACAGCACGTCGCGGTAGTGGAAGACCAGGTGGCAGCCGACCGTGCGGCCCGCGAGCCGGGCCCGTACGACATACGCGCCGGGCAGCTCCGCGCAGCGGGCCAGATAGCGGGAGAAGCGACCGCCGGGCCGGTCGTAGACGGTGCCGTACATGCGCTCGTGCAGCACCAGCAGGTCGCTGATCTCGTCGTCGGGGCCGGTCAGCGGCCGGGTGGAGAAGGCGACGCCCGCCATGGTGTAGCGCCGCAGGTCGTCCTTGACCTGGTTGCGGTGGGTCTTCTCCAGGCCGGCGAGATAGCCGTCGAAGCCGGTGCCGGGCACGTCCAGCCAGGCGTCCCAGGCGATCAGGCCCGCCGGGTGGCCCGCGGTCTCGAAGGCGGCCGCGGGCCCGCTCGGCAGATACGGCAGGAGGGCGGCGTCGGGCGGCCGCTCCCGCTGCCCGGCGGCGAGCAGGCCCTCGGCGACCTCGGCGGCCGGCAGCCGCTCGGGGCCGTAGCGGAGTTCGTTGAGATAGCCCGTGCGGGGCCCGGCGACGACGCAGCGCTCGGCGGGCAGCCGCTCGTCGAGCAGGAACCCCGGGCGGTAGCGCCCGGCGTGCACGGCCGGCCCGTCGGTGACCGGGGCGAGGGCCGCCGCGCGCTCGCGCGCGCACATCAGCAGCCAGCGGTACCGGTGGCCGTGCTCCCGCAGCAGCTCCAGCCAGGAGTCGCTGCTGTACAGGCCGCGCGCCGGGGCCAGGGGATGGCGCGCCGTCGCCTCCGGCAGTGATGCGTACGCGTACGAGCCGATCACTTGGTCCTTTCCGCCGCCTCGCGGTCACGGACACCGTCGAATATAGCGGCGCCGCGCCGCCAAATGGGGGCAAACGAGGACGGGGGCCGGGAAGCGGCGGCTTTCCCTCCGAAGGGGTGAAGTGGGGAGGACGGAGGGCATCTCCGCCCGCACGGCGGGGAAAGGTGAAGGACCGGGCCGGCCCCAGCCGGCCACGGCCGGCGCGCCGAGCCCGTCGCGCCGCGCGAGCAGGACGAAGGACTGGAAGCACATGGCAACAGGCACGGTGAAGTGGTTCAACCCGGACAAGGGCTTCGGCTTCATCACGCAGGACGACGGCGGGCCGGACGTGTTCGTCCACTTCTCCGCGATCCAGGCGACGGGGTTCAAGGAACTGCACGAGGGGGACAAGGTCAGCTACGACGTCACGCAGGGGCCCAAGGGCCCCCAGGCGGAGAACGTCACCCCCAACCCGTGACCCGGCCCGCCCGCCACCGCCCTACGGCAGGGCCGCCGCCATCCTGCGCACCGCCTCGCTGAGCAGCTCCGGCGAGGTCGCGAAGTTCAGCCGCACGTGCCCCGCCCCGCCGGTGCGGAACGGCAGCCCGCCGGTCAGCGCGACCCGGCCGCGCTCCAGGAACGCCGCCGCCGGGTCGTCGCCCAGCCCGAGCGCCCGGCAGTCCAGCCACGCCAGGTACGTGCCCTGCGGCCGCAGGTACCGCACGCCGGGCAGGTGACGCTCCAGCAGCTCGCCCAGCAGCCGCCGGTTCTCGTCCAGCCCCGCCAGGACGGCGTCGAGCCACTCGCCGCCGTCCCGGAGCGCCGCCGTGTGCGCGAGCACCCCGAAGTGGCTGGGCCCGTGACCGGCGATCGGGGGCAGCCGTGCCAGGTCGTCCGCGGCGGCCGGGCCGGCGACGGCGACGGCCGCCTTGAGCCCGGCCAGGTTCCAGGCCTTCGACGCGGAGAAGAGCGCGAAGGCGTCCTCCGCGCCGGGCACCGACAGGTACGGCACGTACTCCGCGCCCGGCAGCACCAGCGGTGCGTGGATCTCGTCGGACACGACCCGTACGCCGTACGCCCCGGCCAGCTCCGCCACCGCCGCCAGCTCCGCCCGCGTGTGCACCGTGCCGGTCGGGTTGTGCGGGTTGCACAGCAGGTAGGCGGCCCGCCGCCCGCCCGAGACGGCCTGTGCGAACGCCGCCTCCAGGGCCGCCGTGCACAGCCGCCCGTCCGGGCCCAGCGGGGCCTCGACCACACGCCGGTCCGCGTGCTCGGCGAAGCCGAAGAACGGCGGGTAGACGGGAGGGCTGACGACGACCGCGTCGCCCACGCCGGTCACCAGCTTCACCATCTCGACCGAGCCGCGCATCACGTCCGCGACGGTCGCCGTGCGCGCGACCGCCACTCCGTCCCATCCCCAGCGCTTCCTGGCGAACGCGTCCAGCGCCTCGGCGTAGGCCGTGCCGGAGGCGTAGCCCGTGTCGCCCAGGGCGACCGCCTCGGTGAGCGCCCGCGTCACCGGCTCCGCCGGCATCACGTCCATCTCGGCCACCCACAGCGGAAGGACGTCCGGCGGGTAGGACCGCCACTTCGCGCTCGTGCGGCGGCGCAGGTCGTCGAGGGTGAGCCGGCGCAGGGGGTTCGTTCCGTCGCCGGACACATCGCCGGACGTATCGTCGGATCGATTGCCGGGCGCATTGTCGTATGACATGCAGATCATTGTGCGAAGGCGGGAGCGAGGCCGGTAGGGGTGTGCTCGTGCCGGGTGCTCACACCTCCGCCGCCCCGCCCTCTTGGCGCCCGGGCGTCCAGCCGCGGTGGGCGGGCTGCCGGCAGGCCGGCTGCGACGGCGCCGTCGTCTCGGGCACCTGCGGCACCTCCCGGCTCGCCACCGCGCCCCGCTTCAAGGTCACCGGCTTGCCGTAGTGCTCGATGTCCAGCGTCTCGCCGTCCACCAGCTCGTACGTGGCGGTCTGCCCGGTGATCTCCACCCGCAGCCGGCGCTGCAGCACCTGCACCGTGAACGCGAGCCGGCCCAGCTGCTCGGGGAGCCTCGGCGCGAAGCCGACCGACCCGTCGCAGTGCCGCAGCCCGCCGAAGCCCGCGACCAGGGCGATCCACGTGCCCGCGAGCGAGGCGATGTGCAGGCCGTCGCGCGTGTTGCTCTCCAGGTCGGACAGGTCCATCATCGCGGCCTCGCCGAGATAGTCGTACGCCAGCCGCAGCTGCCCCACCTCGGCGGCCATGACGGCCTGGACGCACGCCGACAGGGAGGAGTCGCGCACCGTCAGCGGGTCGTAGTAGGCGAAGTTGCGGGCCTTCTGCTCCGCGGTGAAGGCGTCCCCGCGCAGGTACATGGCCAGGACCAGGTCGGCCTGCTTGACCACCTGCTTGCGGTAGATGTCGAAGTACGGGAAGTGCAGCATCAGCGGGTACTGGTCGGGGCGGGTCGCCGCGAAGTCCCACACCTGGTGGCCGGTGAAGCCGTTGGACTGCTCGTGGACGCCGAGCGCCTCGTTGTACGGCAGGTTCATCCGGTCCGCCGCGTCCCGCCACGTGGCCGTCTCCTCGTCGTCCACGCCGAAGCCCGCCGCCAGGTCGGGGTGGCGCTCGGCCGCGTCCGCCGCGGCCCGCAGGTTCTGCTGGGCCATCAGGTTGGTGTAGACGTTGTCGTCGGCGATGGCGCTGTACTCGTCCGGACCCGTCACCCCGTCGATGTGGAACTTCCCCTGGTGGTCGTGGTGGCCCAGGGAGCGCCACAGCCGCGCCGTGTGGATCAGCAGCTCCAGACCGACCTCGCGCTCGAAGGTCACGTCGCCCGTGGCGTGCAGGTAGCGCACCACGGCGTCCGCGATGTCCGCGTTGACGTGGAACGCCGCCGTACCGGCCGGCCAGTACGCCGAGCACTCGTCGCCGTTGAGGGTCCGCCAGGGGAACGCCGCTCCCTTCAGCCCCAGTTGCTGGGCGCGGTTGAGGGCGGCGGGCAGCGTGGCGTGGCGCCAGCGCAGCGGCTGCGCGGCCGCCAGCGGCGCGGTGCAGGTGAGCACCGGCAGGACGAACGTCTCGGTGTCCCAGAAGCTGTGCCCGTCGTAGCCCGGGCCGGTCAGGCCCTTGGCGGCGATGGCCCGGCACTCGGCGCGCGCGCCCGCCTGCAGGACGTGGAAGAGCGCGAAGCGCACGGCCTGCTGGATCTCGGCGTCGCCGTCGACCTCGACGTCCGCGCGCTCCCAGAACTCCCGCAGGTACTGCTCCTGCTCGGCGCGCAGCCCCTGCCAGCCGGTGCTGGTCGCGCCCGCGAGCGCCGCGTCCACCTGGTCGTGCATCGCCGGCAGGGAACGGGTGCCCGACCAGCCGTAGGCGACGGTCTTCTCCAGCCGCAGCCGCTGCCCGGGGCGCAGCACCGAGGTGACCGTGTACCGGCTGAGGTCCTCGGTGCTCGTCGCGTACGTCCGCGTGCTCTCCGGGCCGTCGACGGCGTGGACGGCGGCGGTCGCGATCCGCAGTCCGCTGCGCTGGGTCCGGTGCACCAGCCGCAGCACGTCCCCGTCGGCCGAGTGCTCCTCCGCCACCAGCGGGGACTCCAGGACGGCCGCGATCCGGGGGTCTCCGTCGGTCTTGGGCAGCTGCTCGTTGGCCACCAGCTCCGACTGCAGGACGATGCGCGCGTCGCCGTCGACCGGCTCGACCTCGTAGGCGACGGCGGCGACGGCGCGCTGGGTGAAGGACACGAGCCGGGTCGAGCGCACCCGCACGGTGCGGCCGGAGGGGGAGGTCCACTCGACGGTGCGGTCCAGCAGGCCGGTGCGGAAGTCCAGCACCCGCTCGTGGTGGAGGAGCCGGCCGTAGCGCAGGTCGAAGGGCTCGTCGTCGACGAGCAGCCGGATCACCTTGCCGTTGGTGACGTCGATGACGGTCTGGCCGGACTCCGGATAGCCGTATCCGGCCTCGGCGTAGGGCAGCGGCCGCAGCTCGTACACGCCGTTCAGGTACGAGCCCGGCAGGCCGTGCGGCTCGCCCTCGTCCAGGTTGCCGCGCCAGCCGATGTGGCCGTTGGCGAGGGCGAAGACGGACTCGCTCTGGGGCAGCACCTCCAGGTTGAGCTCGGTCTCGCGCAGGCACCAGGGCTCGACGGCATAGGCCGGATGGGTGATCACGTGTGTTCGCCCGCCTCTCCCAGCAGTTGCTCCAGGTCCTGGACCACCACGTCCGCGCCGTGGCTGCGCAGGGCGTCGGCCTGGCCCACGCGGTCGACGCCGACGACGTAGCCGAAGGCTCCCGCCCGGCCCGCGTCCATGCCCGCCAGCGCGTCCTCGTAGACCGCCGCCTGCGCCGGCTCCACGCCCAGCTCGCGGGCCGCCTCCAGGAAGGTGTCCGGGTGGGGCTTGCCGGGCAGCTTGCGCTCGGCCGCGACCAGGCCGTCGATGCGCACCTCGAACAGGTCGGCGATGCCGGCCGCGACGAGCACGTCGCGGCAGTTGGCGCTGGAGGAGACGACGGCCCGGCGCAGGCCGGCGGCGCGGGCCGCGTGCACGTAGCGCACCGAGCCCTCGTACGCCTCCACGCCCATCTCCTTGATCTTCTCCAGGACGATCGCGTTCTTGCGTGTGCCGAGGCCCTGGACGGTGTCGCGCTCGGGCGGGTCGTCCGGGGCCCCCTCGGGCAGCCGGATACCCCGCGAGGCGAGGAACGAACGCACGCCGTCGGCCCGGGGCATGCCGTCCACGTACCGGTCGTAGTCCTCGATCGCGTCGAAGGGGCGGAAGCCCGCGCCGTCGCGTGCTCTGAGGAACGCGTCGAACATCTCCTTCCAGGCGGCCGCGTGCACCGTGGCCGTCCGGGTCAGGACGCCATCGAGATCGAACAGACATGCGCGGATGGTCCCGGGAAGGCCGAGGCTCGTCATGCGGCCATGATGCCCCGTCGGGAGGGCGTGCGCCCGGCGCATACACTCGCATGCGCCCGTCGCCCACCAGCCGCCCCGTCCACCCAACGGCCGCGCACGCCCGGGCAGGGGCGTGCGGAGCGCTCCGTTCAGACCCGTAAAGTGATCAAATGACCCATCCTGTTGATGCTGTCGATGCCGCCGCGGTCGCCCTGGGCGAGCGCGTCTGGATCCCCCACGACGACGAGCTGGCCCTCGGCCGGACGTTCCTCTCCCACCGCGACGCGCTGGAGCCGCGCCTGCTGCCGGACATGCCGCGCAGCACCGACCCGCAGGGGTGGATCACCCAGCACGTGCTGTGGCTGGAGGACGTGGCGGCCCTCGCCGGGAACCTCCGCGACCAGTGGTACGGACACCTGCCGGCCAGTCACATGACGGCCCTCGTCTCCGCCTACGCCGAGCACGCCCGCGCCGTGACCCCGCTCGCCGCCCACCTGCGCGAGGCGTGGGCGGCCGAGTCTCCCGCGCCCCGCACCCAGGAGCAGATGACGTGGTGGGAGGACTGGCACCTCCCACCGGCCCAGCGCCAGCAGCTCGACGCCCTCACCCACCGCCTGATCGTCATCGGCTCCGTGATCGTGGCGGCGGTCACGGGGGCGTGGCAGGGGGATGCGGAGGCGGAGACGGCGCAGGAGGTGTGAGGGGACGGCGGGCCGGGCGCGGGCGCGGCGGGCCAGCCCGCCGCCCCAGGGACTGATGGTCAGTTCATCGCAAACTTGGCGACGTACTCGTCAAAGGGCTCGATGCCGGCTTCCGCACGGAGTTCGTCCATGCGCTCGGGCTCTTCACAGGGCCACGGAACGGGCGCCCCGTCCTTCACGCCGGCGATCTGAGTGCCGTAGACCTGCTTGCGGCCCTCGTTGACCAGCGTGCGGTCGCGCAGGAAGGCCAGCTCGCGCGGGCTGGCAGAGCCCGCCGCGACCGCCTGCTCCATCAGCTGGAGGGCTCGCCGCTGGATGTCGAGCTGCCGGTCGGCGTGCTGGGCTATCAGCCACGCCGCGCGTGCGGCCTCATCGCCGACCATTTCCGCCGTCGGCCAGCCGTACTCGTCCATGATCTCGCCGAGCCGGTCGCCGTGCCGGGCGGTCAGCCGCCGCCACGCCAGCTGCTCGGCCGGGTCATCGCTGTTCGCGCGGACCGAGGACCGGTGATCTGCCGCGGCCATGCCGGTGAGTTCCATTGCCAGCGCGGCAATGTCGTGCGCCACTCTCGACTCCCTGGATACGTCGGTGGGTTGTGCTCGTCGACCGCAACCCTAAAGGCGTAAATCAGGCACAAAGATCATTCCGGAGAACGGTGACAGGCGCCTCTCCGAACCCGCATAATGGATCTATGCCCGCAGCCGGAGCCGGGTCGCTGTGACGGTCACGGCGCCGTGGACGACGTAGGCGCGCCGGCTGAATCTCGTCCGCAGACTCCCGGGAAGCCCGATGCGGCGACTCGACGGCCCACGCCGATCCGGTGCATCGCCGCGCTCCGCGGCACGCGGACTCTCCTTGTGCCGTGAAGGCTCAACTCCGCTTGAGGGGTGGCGACTCGAACGGGTGAACAGCTTCCGGGACCCGTCTCGGAGTCGCGGTCAGTAGGGCAGCATGCCGGCATGAACGCTGGTCGGAACGGCCCCCCTCTGGTCAGGTGCCCGCACTGCCGCAACCCCATGTGGTGGGACGTGACGTACCCGTACAAGCCCACGTGGTACTGCTCCCTGTGCAACTACCCACCCGACCGGCAGCGCAGCGCCCACGCCTCTCCGCCCCGGTGCCCGGAAGGATGCGCAAGTGCCGTGATCCAGACCGGTGACGACGGAACCAAGACGTTCGTCTGCCACCGCAAATAGGGGCCAGCCGGCTGCGGTCATCCCCCGCAGACGCATCCGGCCGGTTCGCCCGTGGCCGCAGGGGTGGTGGCGCAGCAAGCGCCGCCCCCTTCGGTGTCCGCGGGGGCCTCGGCGAAGGCGTCGGCGTCGGCCTTGACGACGTAGACCTCCCAGGGTTCGCGGCCGGGGCCGTGGACCCAGACCTTGTCCTGCACCGCGTAGCAGCAGGAGGTGTCGTTCTCCTCGAACGTCGCCAGGCCCGCGTCCTTCAGGCGCTCGGTCGCGGCGGTGACGTCGTCCGTGGCGCCGACCTCGACGCCGAGGTGGTCGAGCCGGGTCTCCTGGCCGGGCTCGCCCTCGATGAGGACGAGCTTGAGCGGGGGCTCGGTGATCGCGAAGTTGGCGTAGCCGGGGCGGCGCTTGGCGGGTTCGGTGCCGAAGAGCTTGGAGTAGAAGGTCACCGACGCGTCGAGGTCGGCGACGTTGAGGGCGAGCTGTACACGGGACATGACGATCTCCTCGATCCACTGTATCGATCGACTTCGATTCAAGGTTGCGCCTTGGATTGAAATTCGTCAACATAGAAGCATGTCGAATCAGGAATTGACGGTGCTCGGGCAGGACGGCCCCGCCGGCTGCTGCCCCGGCCTGCTCACCGCGCCCCTCGCCGAGGACCAGGCGGTGGAGCTGGCCAAGGTCTTCAAGGCCCTGGGGGATCCGGTGCGGCTCCGGCTGCTGTCGATGATCGCCTCCCGGGCCGGCGGCGAGGTGTGCGTCTGCGATCTGACGCCGGCGTTCGACCTGTCGCAGCCGACGATCTCCCACCACCTCAAGCTGCTGCGCGAGGCCGGGCTGATCGCGTCCGAGCGGCGGGGGACGTGGGTGTACTACCGCCTGCTTCCGGAGATGACCGACCGGCTCGCCGGAATCCTCACCCGCCCCGCCGGCGAGCCCCTGCCCGAGCCCGCCGAGGCCCGCTCGTGACCCGCACGGCCGCCGCCCCCGTAGCGGCCCGGCTGTCCTTCCTCGACCGCTATCTCGCGGTGTGGATCCTGCTGGCCATGGGTGCCGGCCTGGGGCTGGGCCGCCTGGTCCCCGGACTGGGCGGCGCGCTCGCGAAGGTCACCGTCACGGGCGTCTCCCTGCCGATCGCCCTCGGCCTGCTGGTGATGATGTACCCGGTCCTGGCCAAGGTCCGCTACGACCGCCTGGGCACCGTCACCCGTGACCGCCGCCTCCTGGTCCCGTCCCTGGTGCTGAACTGGGTGTTCGGCCCGGCCGTGATGTTCGCCCTGGCCTGGCTGTTCCTGCCGGACCTGCCGGAGTACCGCACGGGGCTGATCATCGTGGGCCTGGCCCGCTGCATCGCCATGGTCATCATCTGGAACGACCTGGCCTGCGGCGACCGCGAAGCCGCCGCGGTCCTCGTGGCGCTCAACAGCGTGTTCCAGGTGATCGCCTTCGCCGGGCTCGGCTGGTTCTACCTCTCCTTCCTGCCCGGCCGGCTCGGCCTCGAACAGACCGCGCTCGACGTGCCGGTCTGGGAGATCGCCCGCAGCGTGCTGGTCTTCCTGGGCATCCCGCTCGCCGCCGGCTACCTCACCCGCCGCCTGGGCGAGAAGGCGCGCGGCCGCACCTGGTACGAGACGAAGCTGATCCCCCGCATCGGCCCGTTCGCCCTGTACGGGCTGCTGTTCACCATCGTCGTGCTGTTCGCCCTCCAGGGCGACGCCATCACTTCCCGGCCCCTCGACGTCGTGCGGATCGCCGTTCCCCTGCTGGTCTACTTCGCCGTCATGTGGGCCGGTTCGATGGCGCTCGGCCGCGCCGCCGGCCTCGGCTACCCGCGGGCGACGACGCTGGCGTTCACCGCCGCGGGCAACAACTTCGAGCTGGCCATCGCGGTGGCCATCGCCACCTTCGGCGCCGCTTCCGGGCAGGCCCTCGCCGGGGTCGTCGGCCCCCTCATCGAGGTCCCGGTCCTCATCGGCCTCGTCCACGTGGCGCTCGCCGCGCGGCGCTGCTTCCCCTCACCGGCCGCCGACCGGCCGGCCACCACCCCCGAAGGGTCCGCCCGTGTCTGACAACAAGCCCTCCGTCCTCTTCGTGTGCGTCCACAACGCCGGGCGGTCCCAGATGGGCGCCGCCTTCCTCGCCCGCCTCGGCGGCGACCGCGTCGAAGTCCGCTCCGCCGGCTCCGCCCCCGCCGAGACCGTCAACCCCGCCGTCGTCGCGGCCATGCGCGAGCTCGGCATCGACCTGTCCGCGCAGACGCCGAAGCTGCTCACCACCGAGGCCGTACAAGCGTCCGACGTCGTCATCACCATGGGCTGCGGGGACGCCTGCCCGGTGTTCCCCGGCAAGCGCTACCTGGACTGGAAGCTGGAAGACCCCGCCGGGCAGGGCGTCGACGCGGTCCGCCCCATCCGTGACGAGATCGAACGGCGGGTGCGCGGCCTGCTGGCCGAGCTCGGTGTCCCGGCCGCTGACCAGTAGCTGACCCGTAACAGCCATGCAGCCGAGCCCGCCTCAACCGAACGGGCGCACAACGTCCCGAGCGCGTTTGCGGGCGGGCGCATCGGGGACCTCGTGACGGTACCGCTGCGCGACCGGGAAGGCGAGGCGCCGTGCAGACACCGCAGACCACCTCCGCCGTAACCCTGCGCGTCAACGGCGTCCGGCACCGGCTGGAGCTCGACCACCGGACGACCGTGCTCGACGCGCTGCGCGAGCACATGGGACTGACCGGGGCGAAGAAGGGGTGCGACCACGCGCAGTGCGGGGCGTGCACGGTGCTCGTGGACGGGCGGCGGGCGAACAGCTGTCTGCTGCTGGCCGTCGCGCACGACGGGGCGGAGGTCACCACCGTGGAGGGGCTGGCCGACGGCGACGACCTGCACCCGCTCCAGGAGGCGTTCCTCGCGCGCGACGGGTTCCAGTGCGGCTACTGCACGCCGGGGCAGCTCTGTTCCGCGGTCGGGATGATCGCCGAGGCGGGCGAGGGGCAGCCGTCCGTGGTGACGGAGCCCGCGAACGCGTCCCCCGGTGCGCCCGTCGCGCTCTCGCCGGAGGAGATCCGGGAGCGGATGAGCGGGAACCTGTGCCGGTGCGGGGCGTACGGCAACATCGTGGCCGCGATCGAGGACGTGGCGCGGTGAAGGCGTTCGCGTACACGCGCGCCGGAGACGTGGACGAGGCGATCGCGGCGGTCGCGGCCTCCCCCGGCGGCATGTTCCTGGGCGGCGGCACGAACCTGGTGGACCTGATGAAGCTGGGGGTCGCCGCCCCCGGCCTGCTGGTGGACATCGCCCGGCTGCCGCTCGCGGAGGTGCGGGAGACGCCGGACGGCGGCCTGCGCATCGGTGCGAACGTCCGCAACAGCGACCTCGCCGCCCACCCCCTGGTGCGCACGCGCTACCCGGCGCTGTCCCAGGCGGTGCTGGCGGGCGCCTCCGGGCAGATCCGCAACACGGCCACCACGGGCGGGAACCTGCTGCAGCGCACCCGCTGCCTGTACTTCCAGGACGTGTCCAAGCCGTGCAACAAGCGGGAGCCGGGCAGCGGCTGCCCGGCCCGCGAGGGCGTGCACCGCGACCTCGCCGTGCTCGGCCACTCGGCGGCGTGCGTCGCCACGCACCCCTCCGACATGGCCGTGGCCCTCGCGGCGCTGGACGCGGTCGTGCACCTGCGCGGCCCCGGCGGCGAACGCACCGTTCCGCTCTGCGGCTTCCACCGGCTGCCCGGCGACGAGCCGCACCGCGACACGGTCATCGAGCCCGCCGAGCTCGTCGTGGCCGTCGGCCTGCCGGCGCCGCCCGCGGGCCGGTCGGCGTACCGGAAGGTGCGTGACCGCGCCTCGTACGCCTTCGCGCTCGTCTCCGTCGCCGCGGCGCTCGACGTCCGCGGCGGAGCCGTGGAGGACGTCCGGCTGGCCTTCGGCGGCCTGGCCCACGCGCCGTGGCGGGCGCGGGCCGCGGAGGAGGCGCTGCGCGGCGCCCCGGCCACGGAGGAGTCGTTCGTGCGGGCCGCGCAGGCGGAGCTCGCGGCCGCCGAGCCGCTGCGCGACAACGGCTTCAAGGTGCCGCTGGCCCGCAACCTCGCGGTCCGGGTGCTCGCTGACCTGGCCGGGGAGGCGAGCGCATCGTGAGCGCCCCCGGCCCCGTCCGCCGCGAAGGCCGCGAGAAGGTCACCGGCGCCGCCCGCTACGCCGCCGAGCACACCCCGCCCGGCACGGCGTACGGGTGGCCGGTCCCCGCCACGGTCGCGCGCGGCCGGGTCGTGGCGGTCGACGCCGCCGCGGCGCTGGCCGAGCCGGGTGCGGTGGCCGTCCTGACGCACGAGAACGCGCCGCGCCTGAAGGAGACGGACGACCGCACGCTGCTGGTGCTGCAGAACGACCAGGTGCCGCACCGCGGCTGGTACGTGGCGCTCGCGGTCGCAGACACGCCGGAGGCCGCGCGGGCCATGGCGGACGCGGTACGGGTCTCGTACGCGCCCGAGGACCACGACGTCGTGCTCACGCCCGGCCACCCGGGCCTCTACGTCCCCGACGCGGCCAACGCCGGCGTCGCGGGCTGCCGGGAGCGGGGCGACTTCGACAGCGCGTACGCGAACGCGCCCGTCCGCGTCGACGCCACGTACACGACGCGCGCCCTGCACAACCATCCCATGGAGCCGCATGCCACCACGGCCCGCTGGGAGGACGGCCGGCTCATCGCGTACGACTCCTGCCAGGGCGCGAACGCCGTCCAGGAGACGCTGGCCGGGCTGTTCGGCGTGGCCAAGGAGCGGATCACGGTCGTCGCGGAGCACGTGGGCGGCGGCTTCGGCTGCAAGGGCACGCCCCGCCCGCAGGTCGTGCTGGCCGCGATGGCCGCCCGGCACACGGGCCGGCCCGTCAAGGTCGTGCTGCCGCGGGCCCAGCTCGCGGCGGTCGTCGGCCACCGGGCGCCGCTCGTGCAGCGGTTGCGTCTCGGGGCGGACGGGAAGGGTGTGATCAGCGCGCTCGCGCACGAGGTCACCACGCACACCTCCACCGTGCGCGAGTTCGTGGAGCAGGCGGCGGTGCCGTCGCGCGCGATGTACGTCTCCCCCAACAGCCGCACCACGCACCGGGTCGTCGCGCTCGACGTGCCGAGCCCGTCGTGGATGCGGGCGCCGGGCGAGGCTCCCGGGATGTACGCGCTGGAGTGCGCGATGGACGAGCTCGCGTACGCCTCCGGTGTGGACCCGGTCGAGCTGCGGGTGCGCAACGACACCGCGACCGAGCCGGACAGCGGGAAGCCGTACAGCAGCCGGCACCTGGTGGAGTGCCTGCGCGAGGGGGCGCGGCGCTTCGGCTGGGAGCGGCGCGATCCGCGGCCGCGCTCGCGCGCGGAGGGGCGGCTGCTCGTGGGCACGGGCGTGGCCTCCTCCTACTACCCCGTGTACGTGATGCCGTCCTCGGCGGAGGCGCGGGTCTCCGAGACGGGCCGGTACCGCGTCCGGATCAACGCCACCGACATCGGCACGGGCGCCCGCACGGTGCTGGCGCAGATCGCGGCCGAGGCGCTGGACGTGGCCCCGGAGCGGGTCGCGGTCGAGATCGGCAGCACCGCCCTGCCGGACGCACCGCTGGCCGGGGGCTCCTCCGGCACCGGCTCGTGGGGCTGGGCCGTGCACAAGGCGTGCACGGCGCTGACCCGCGCGGTCGACGAGCACGGCGGGACGGTCCCGCCCGGCGGCCTCGCCGTGACGGCCTCCACGGAGGACGACATCGAGGAGGACCCTCCGCACGCGAAGGCGGCGTTCGGCGCGCAGTTCGCCGAGGTGACGGTGGACCGGGACACGGGTGAGGTACGGGTCCGCCGCCAGCTGGGCGTCTTCGCCGCGGGCCGGATCCTCAACGCCCGCACGGCGCGCAGCCAGTTCACCGGCGGCATGACGATGGGCCTGGGCATGGCCCTGACGGAGGGCAGCACGATGGACGCCCGCTTCGGCGACTTCGCCGAACGCGACCTGGCCTCGTACCACGTGCCGTCCTGCGCGGACGTCCGCGGCATCGAGGCCCACTGGATCGACGAGCACGACGCGTACCTCAACCCCATGGGCAGCAAGGGCATCGGCGAGATCGGCATCGTGGGCGCGGCGGCGGCGATCGCGAACGCGGTCCACCACGCCACGGGCGTACGGGTCCGGGAGCTGCCGATCCTGCCGGAGAAGGTGCTGGGCTGAGCGAGCGGGGAGCCGCCTCCCGCCCGCCGGCCAGGGCTCGCCGGCTCCGGCGGCTACGACAGCTTCGGCGGCTAGGACAGCTACGGCAACTCCGGCGGCTTCCCCTGCGTACCGTCCGCGACAGCCCCGAAGTGCCGGGCGAGTTCCCCGGCCACCGCCTTTGCCGCCGGTGACAGCCAGCGCCTGCGGTGCCGGGCCAGGCGGACGGGCACGTCGGGGAACGGCGGGCCCGGCACGGCCGCCAGGCGGCCCGCTTCCAGGGCCTCCGCGACCGTCGCCCGGGGCAGCAGCGTCAGGCCGAGGCCTGCGGCGACGCACGAGCGGGCGGCCTCGATGCTGCCGAAGCGCGTCAGCCGCGCCCGCCCGTCCGGCACGGCCGGCAGGCTGCGGGCGAGCCGGTCGCTGTAGGAGCAGCCCTGCTCGTGCAGGAAGAACGTCTCTTCGGCCAGCTCCGCCCACGTGACGGGCTCGGTGCGGCCGGCGAGGCGGTGGCCGGGCGCGCAGAGCAGGACCAGCGGCTCGTGCGCCAGGAGTTCGGTGACCAGGTCGGGGAAGGGAGTCTCCTCCTCCAGGAGCAGGGCGAGGTCGAGGCGGCCCGTCCGCAGGCCCTCCACGGCGGCGAGGGTGCCCACGGGCTCCAGGCCGACCTCGACCGCGGGATGGGAGCGGCGCAGGGCGGCGACCACGCCCGGCAGGCGCGCGGAGCACAGCGTCTCGCCCGCGCCCACGACGACCCGTCCGGCGGGCGGCCCGCCGGAGGCGGCCGCGGCGCGGAGCCTCGCCTCGGCGTCGAGGACCTCCTCGGCCAGGGGGACGAGGCGCCGGCCCGCGTCGGTGAGGGCGGCGCCCCGGGGCAGCCGGTCGAGGAGCGGGGTGCCGAACTCCTTCTCCAGCGCCCGGATCTGCACGGTGACGGTCGACTGGGCGAGGTGCAGGGCGGCGGCCGCGGCCGTGAATTTGCCGGTGCGCGCGACGGTGAGGAAGGTCCGGAGGAGGCGGGTGTCCACGGCGGGAGCGTACGGGGCCCCGCACCGCCGCTGCCATCGGATTTCCCGATGGCAACCATCAAGATCAATCGTTGGTGCCGATACCGGTGGGTCGGCGAGAGTAGGGGGCATGACAACCGACGCGATCCTCCGTTACTCGGCCTTCACTTCCGACCCCTCCGGCGGCAATCCGGCCGGCGTCGTCCTCGACGCCGGCCACCTCGACGCGCAGCGGATGCTGGCGATCGCCGCCGAGGCCGGCTACTCCGAGACCGCCTTCGTCACCGCCCGGGACGAGACGGCACGGCGCTACGGGCTGCGTTACTTCAGCCCCCTGGCCGAGGTCGCGTTCTGCGGTCATGCCACCGTGGCGACGGCCGTGGCCCTCGCCGACCGCACGGGCACCGGCGAGCTGGTCTTCGACACGCCCGTCGGAGAGATCCGGGTGGCGACGGACACCGACGAGGCGGGGGTCGGCCGGGCCACGCTCACCAGCGCCCCCGCACACTCCCGCCCGGCCTCCGACGACGAGGTGGACGAGACCCTGGCCCTCCTCGGCTGGACGCGGGAGGACCTGGACCCGGCGCTCCCGCCGCACGTCGCCTTCGGCGGGAACGACCACCTCGTGCTCGCCGCGGGCTCCCGCGCCCGGCTGGCCGCGCTCGACTACGACTTCGACGGGCTCGCCGCCATGATGCGGGCCCGCGGGTGGACCACGGTGATGCTGGTGTGGAAGGAGAGCGAGCGGGTGTTCCACGCGCGCAACCCGTTCCCGGTCGGCGGGGTCGTGGAGGACCCGGCCACGGGGGCGGCGGCCGCGGCCTTCGGGGGCTACCTGCGGGCCGTCGGCGCGGTCCGCGAGCCGGTCACGGTACGGATCCGGCAGGGCGAGGACATGGGCCGGCCGAGCGAGCTGCTGATCGCCGTCGACCCGGCCGACGCGCGCACCCGGGTGACCGGGCGGGCGGTGCCGATCACGGCGTGAGCGGCCGGGCCGCGGGGCGCGCGATGACTGAGCAGTGTGCGCTCACTGGTCGGCGTGGCCGCCGAGGTAGAAGAGCAGCCAGATGAAGCCGGCGAACAGGTGCGTGATGAACACGTAGACCAGCACCCGGAAGACGATCTGCCGCTCCGCCCGCTTCTCACTCATGCGGCGATCCTACCCGCCGGGTGCGGCCACGGATTTACGAAGGGTGAGCGCCCTCGCTCTCGCCGAGAGCTGTTTCGTACGGCGCCGCGACCGCTGTCCACCGCCGGTATCCGCTGCGGCGCGGAACCGCCGCGGCGGACACCCGCGGCGTAGTGGCTGATCACCGCGGCGGGAGAGGAATCCGGGCCCCGCCGCCCCGCCGGCTCACCCGCGCACCCCCTCGGCCGCCTCCAGGATCAGGCGGGCGACCGTCTCCGGCTCGCGCAGGGTCGGCAGGTGATCGCTTCCCGGCAGCCTGACCAGGCGGCAGCCGGGGATGCGGGCCGCCATCTCCTCGTTGCACCGGACCACCTCGGGCCGGTCCTGCTCGCCGAGGGCCAGCAGGCACGGCACGCGGAGCTCGCCCAGCCGGTCGAAGGCGGGCGCGTCCGGCACCTGGTAGGGGTGGTTGCTGAACCACGCCGGGATCGCCGCCCGCAGGTGGGCCGCGGCCTCCGCGTCCTCCCCCGTGCCGGCCGCCCCAGCGGTCCGCAGCATGAAGGCCACCAGGCCGTCCATGTCCCCCGCCTCGGCCAGCCTCGCGATCTCCGCCATGAAGGCGGGCGGGGTGAGCTCCTCGTAGCCCGTCACGCCCGGGACCACCAGCGCGAGCGCCGCGACTCGCGCGGGGTCGGCGAGCGCGAGGTTCAGGGCCGTCGCTCCGCCCATGCTGGAGCCGGCGAGGACGGCCCGGCTCAGTCCGAAGTGGTCGAGGACCGCCACCAGGTCCTCCACCATGGAGTACTTCGCCGTGGGCGCCGGGGAGCGCCCGTACCCGCGCACGTCGAAGCGGATGACCCGGTGCCGTGCCAGGAGGGACGGAAGGACCGGGTCCCAGATCCTCGAGTCGCCGACGCCGGGGTGCAGCAGCACCAGCGGCACGCCGGCCGTCTCCCGGGCCTCCCCTTCCCCTCGTGCATCATCCGCCCAGACCTCACCGTCTTTGACCGCGACCATGTGTTCCATGGCGCCAAGTCTGCTGGCGGCACCGCCCGTTCCACCAGGCATGCGACAGGAGACGGGAAGCCCGTCACGGCGCGAGGTCACGACGCGAGGTCACGGGGCGAGGTCACGGGGCGAGGTCACGGCGGGCGAGCAGGGAGAAGGCCAGGGCGGTGCCCACCGCACTGGTCCCCACCAGGACCGCGAACTGCCCCCAGGGCACGGCGCCGTGGGCCAGCGCGTCGGCCGGCGTGTAGTAGTGGAAGGGGCTGGCGAAACGCAGGGGCGCGGCCTTCGACCAGGCGAGGGCGACGAAGTTCACCGCGAAGCCGACCGCGCCGAAGGCGATCACAGCCCCCACCACGTGCGCCCGGCTCCGGCCCGCGGCCGACACGGCAAGCGCGGGCCCGGTCAGGCACAGGGCGAAGCCGAAGCCCAGCAGGCCGGCCGCGAACACCCCACGGAGCGGAACGGCGTCGTGCAGGTCCGGCGACAGGGCCACGCCTACGGCCACGGCGAGCGTCGCGGCCGCGTTGAGCAGCAGGGAGACGAGGACGAGCGCACCGGTCCGCTCGGCCAGCAGCCGCGCCCGCGAGACGGGCCGGACCATGAGGAGCTCGACGGTGCCCGCCTCGACATCGGCGGCGACCGCGGCGGCGGCCAGCGAGCCGATGGCGGTGAGCTGCAGGGCGATCCAGAAGGGGTGGGTGAGCCCGGCGCCCAGCAGGCCGGGGTAGCTGGCGATCGACACGGCGCCGTTCGAGCCGCTGAAGGCCTTGAAGGCGCCCGGCGGGTTGCGGCCGCCCGCGCCGAAGATCTGTTCCGGCGGGACGGTGGTCGTGATCACGACGATGAGGGCCTCGAAGACGACCATGCCGGCGGTCAGGGCGGCGATCATCCTGCGGCGGCGGTGCAGGGCCAGCCTCAGGAGGGGGAAGCGGGCAGCGGGGCGTCCGGTCATGGCGGCGGCTCCTCCGTACCGTCCGGCCCCTCCGGCCCCTGTGGCTCCTCCGTACCGTCCGGCCCCCGTGCCGCCGTGCCGCGGTAGAGATCGAGGAACGCCTCGTCCAGGCCCGCCTCCTCGACCGTGACGTCGCGCACCGGCAGCGCCAGCAGCTCGCGGAGCGCGGCGACCGTCCGGTCCGGGGGGATCATGAGGACGGCCTGGTCGCCGTGCCAGTCCGGCGCCCAGCGGTCGGCGGCGCCGAGGGGCCGCCTGCCGAGGCCGTCGGCGAAGGTCAGCCGCACCTTGCGGGCGCGGGCCTCGCGCAGGGCGGCGACCGTCCCCGTCGTCACGAGCCGCCCGGCCCGTACGATCGCCACCCGCCGGCACGTCCGCTGTACCTCGGGCAGGACGTGGCTGGAGAGCAGGACGGTGCGGCCGGACCGGCCGAGCTCCGCCAGGAGGGTGTAGAAGGTCTCCTGGACGAGGGGGTCGAGCCCTTCGGTGGGCTCGTCGAGGACGACGAGTTCCGGCTCGTGCTGCAGGGCCTGGACGAGGCCGAGCTTCTGCTTCATGCCGCGCGAGTACGCGCGCACCGCGCGGTCGAGATCCGCCCCCGAGAGCTCCAGGCGGGCGCAGAGCTCCTCCTGGCGTGGTGCGGGGGCGCCCTGCAGCATCGCGAGCAGCCGCAGGGTCTCGCGGCCGGTCAGCTCGGGGTAGAGCCGCAGCTCCCCGGGGAGGTAGCCGAGGTGCGGGGCGAGGCCCAGGTGGTCGGCGACCGGGTCGCGGCCGAGGACGCGGACGCTGCCCGCCGTGGGCCGCAGCAGGCCGACGAGGCAGCGCAGGGTAGTGGTCTTGCCCGCGCCGTTGGGTCCCAGGAAGCCGAAGACCTCGCCCTCGGCGACGCTGACGTCGAGGTCTTCGACGCCGACCGTGCGGCCGTAGCGCTTGGTCAGCGAGACGATCTCGATGGCGGGGCCGGTGGCGCTGCGCGTCGGTGTCCCCACGGCCGCCTCCCGTGCGCGTCGTGCTCCACTCCGGGTCGTACTCCCCTCCAGCTTGGTCCCACCGGGGCCGGGACGCCAGGGCTCGCGGAAGCGTGCGCGCAGGGGCGAAGCTGGAGGGAAGGAGACGACCGGAAGGCAGGCAGCAGAGGCAGAGGAGCCGGCCATGCCGCACACAATGGAGTGGAACGTTCACCTCGACCTGGTCGAGGACGAGGGCACGACGAAGGCCCGGGCCACGCTCGACACCGGGACGGCGACCGTCACCGGACGCGGGGTGGCGATGCGCGCGCCGGGCGACCGGGACGTGCCGGAGATCGGCGACGAGTTCGCCGCCGGGCGGGCCCTGCGCGACCTCGGCGAGCAGTTGCTGCACACCGCGGAGCACGACGTCGCCGCGGTGGGGGCGGCGCCGGAGCCCCGGCGGTCGCCGATGTACGGGTGGCCGCTGTGAGGCACGGGTGCCACTGTGATGCGTGGAAGTGGCCGCTGTGAGGCATGGGTGGCCGCTGCGACCGCTGTGATGGACGAGTGGCTGCCGTGAGGCAGGCGGCCGGCCCGTCCGGAGGGCGGGCCGGGCCCGGTGCCCGGCCCGGGGCCGGGGCGTCTCAGACCCCGACCGCCTCCTCCATCTCCTCCTCGGCCGCGGGCCCGGCGTCGCGGTCGCCGTGCCGCGCGGCGGCCGCCCGGCGCTTGCGCGCTTCCGCGAACCAGGCGGCGGCGGTCACGGCCAGGCCCGCGACCAGCCACAGGGCCAGCGTGAGCACGTGCCCGCCCAGTCCGTTGCTGTCGAAGTAGACGAGGCTGCGGGTGCCCTCGACGAAGCCGGCGCCGTTCCAGAAGGAGTGCAGCCCGGCGAAGAAGCCGTTCTGCAGCTCGGGCCGGTAGACCCCGCCCGCGCTGGTGAAGTTGAGCATGACGAAGAGCACCATCATGCCCAGCGTCGTCCACCGCTTCAGGAAGGTGTGCAGCCCGACGCCGACGAGGAGGATGCCGGCCGAGTACGCCCAGGCCATGCCCCACAGGCCGGCGAGGCCGTGGTCGGCGAGGTGGAAGACGGGCCCGGCCAGGACCACGCCGAAGACGCTGACGACCAGCGAGGTCGCCACCGCCAGCGCGGCCCGCAGCCGCATCGGCAGGGCCGCGCCCGCGGCGCCGAGTACGGCGACGGAGGCGTACGAGCCGATGCTGAGCGCGACCAGCAGGAAGAAGATGCCCTGGCCGGTGGGGTCGCCGTCGGCGGGCCGCGCGACGTCGGTCACCTTCAGCGGGGCACCGGAGCGGGCCGCGACGGGCGTGAAGACCTTCTGCACGGCCACGGCGGTGGTGTCGGAGCCGGCGGAGGCGACCAGCAGTTCGGGGGCGCGCCGGTCCGGCACGTAGGCGCCGAACACGTCCTGGTGGCGGAGGGCGCGTACGGCGGCGTCCCGGTCGGCGACGGTGCGGACGGCGAGCTTGTCCCCCGCCTTGTCGGCTATGCCGCGCGCGAGGGCGTTCGCGCTCGGTCCGGAGCCCACGACGGCCACGGGGAGGTCGTGCGGCTCGGGCTGCGCGAAGGCGCCCAGGTAGGCGAGGCCCATGCCGACGCACATCAGCAGCGGGGTCAGCAGGTGGCTCAGTACGTGGCGCAGCGCGCCGCGGGTGTCGGGGGTCATCGCGTTCTCGGCTCCCGGAGGGGGTAGACGGATCGGGCAAACTAGTTGGCTTTTACAACTTTACCTTTAAGTTGTACTATACAACCAGACCCGAAAGGAAGTCACCGTGCCCGACCGTGACGCGTCCCTGGAGACCATCCAGCGCGAACTGACCGCCTTCGCCCGCCGCGCCCGGGCCGCCGCGGCCCGCCTGCACCCCGAGCTGTCCCTGGTCTCCTACACCCTCCTCGCCCACCTGGAGGAGCAGGGCGGGTGCCGCGCCACGGACCTGGCGGCGCACTACCTGCTGGACAAGTCCACGGTCAGCCGGCAGATCGCGGCCCTGGAGCGGCTCGGCCTCGTCGAGCGGCGGCCCGCGCCCGAGGACCAGCGCGCGCAGGTGCTGCACCTGACCGCCCGCGGCGCGGGGACGCTCGCCCAGGTCGCCGCCAACCGCCGCGCGGCCTTCCAGGAGCGCCTCGGCGACTGGGACGACGCCGACCTCGCCCGCTTCGCCGGCTACCTGCTGCGCTACAACGCCTCGGCGGGCCACCCGGCCGCCACCGCCCGCGGCGACTGACCGCCCGCGGAGCCAAAACCGGAGCACTCTCCCGGAAAACGGGGTATTCCGTCACCCGTTGGGCTGTTTTGCCGCCGACATGGGTGAGCCGCCCTCCCCCGACCCGTTATGCAGGCGTGGAGCGAACGACCTGCCGGCAGGTCCGGACGGAAGGGTGAGAGGACCGTGCACCCACGCGGAGACGACCGTGGCCGGGGCGGCCCCTCCCCTTCCCCGGCCCCCTCCCTCGCCGCGTCCCCCGGCGAGGAGCTGCGGCGGCTGCGGCAGCAGCGGGGCATGTCGCTGGCCGGGCTGTCCCGGCTCGTGCACTACACCAAGGGCTATCTGAGCCGGGTCGAGACCGGGGAGAAGCCGATGACGCCGGAGGTGGCCCGGCGGTGCGACGACGTCCTCGGGGCGGACGGCGCGCTGAGCCGGCTGGTGCCGGAGCCGGACGGCGGGCGCAGGGCCGGCCGCGGCGAGCTGCTGGAGGTGTGCCCGTACCGCGGCCTGGCGGCGTTCGACGCCGCCGACGCGGGCTGGTTCTTCGGCCGGGAGCGGGCGACGGCCGCGCTGGTCCGGCAGCTGACCGACCGCCTGGACGGCTCCGGGCCGGCCGCCGTGGTCGCGGCCTCGGGCACGGGCAAGACGTCGCTGCTGCGCGCGGGGCTGGTGCCCGAGCTGCGCCGCGGCGTGCTGCCGGTGCCCGGGGCGAGCCGCTGGCCCGTGGTGACGATGCACCCGGGCGAGCAGCCCGTCGGGGAGCTCGTGTCCCGGCTGGCCGACGCGACCGCCGCGGACCCGGACCACCTCCGCAGGGCGCTGCGCGGCGGCGGGGCGGGGGCGCTGGCCCGTGCCGTGCACGCCGCCCTCAACCGCCGGCCCCGGCAGGCGGCCCGGCTGCGGCAGGGCGGTGCGGGCCCGGACGGTGCGGCGGCACCGAAGCGGGCCGTGCTGGTCGTCGACCAGTTCGAGGAGGTCTTCACGCTGTGCCCGGACGCCCGGGAGCGCGCGGAGTTCGTCCGCGCGCTGCACGCGCTGGCGACGGGTCCGGAGCAGGCCGGGGGCCGGGGCGGCTGCGCGGCCCTGGTGGTGCTGGGCCTGCGGGCCGACTTCTACGGCAGGTGCCTGGCCTTCCCGGAGCTGGCGGCGGCGCTGCGGACGGGCCAGCTGCCCTTGGAGCCCATGCGGGCGCAGGAGTTGCGGGAGGCCGTGGTGCGGCCGGCGCGGGCGGTCGGCCTGGAGCTGGAGCCGGGCCTGGCCGAGCTGATCCTCCGGGACCTGGGGGCCGGCGACGAGGGCCTGGGCGGGGACGGCGCGACGAGCGGCGGGCACGAGCCCGGCGCGCTGCCCCTGCTGTCCCACGCCCTGCTGGCGACGTGGCAGCGGCGCCGCGGCAGGCTGCTGACCGTCGAGGGCTATCAGCAGGCCGGCGGGATCGCGGGCGCGGTGGCGGCGACGGCGGAGCGGGCGTACGGGCGGCTGTCCCCCGGCTGCCGGGAGGCCGCGCGGGCCGTGCTGCTGCAGCTCGTCCGGGTCGACCAGGACGGGCGGTCGGCGCGCCGGAGGGTGTCGCAGGAGCGGCTGTCGCAGGATCTGGGCCCGCAGGCCGGTGCGGCCCTGGAGGTGGTGGAGGCGTTCGCCCGGGCGCGGCTGCTGACCGTCGACGCCGAACGGGTGACGCTGGCGCACGAGGCGGTGCTGCGGGCGTGGCCGCGGTTGCACGGGTGGATCGAGGCCGACGCGGCGGCGCTGCACGGCCTGCAGCAGCTGAGCGCCGCGGCCGGGCAGTGGGAGGCGGAGGGGCACGACCCGGCGCTGCTGCCGCGGGGCAGCAGGCTGGCGGCAGCCCGCGAGGTGGCCGGGCACCCGCTGGCCGCGGTGGGCCGGACCGAGCGGGCGTTCCTGGACGCGGCGGTCGCGCTGGCCGCGGCCGAGCAGGAGACCGAGCGCCGCCGGGCCCGGCGGCTCTACCGGCTGCTGGCGTCCTTGGCGGTGCTGCTGGTGCTGGCGCTGGCGGGCGGGGCGGCCGCGGTGCACCAGAGCCTGCGGGCGGAGACCGAGCGGCACGTGGCGCACTCCCAGGAGCTGGCCTTCCGCGCGGTCGCGGGCGGCGCGCCACGGCCGGAGGTGGCCATGCTGCTGGCGACCGGCGCGTGGCGCGACGCCCACACCGCCGCCGCGGCCAGCGCGGTGCTGAGCACGCAGGCGCTGCCGTACGCCGGGCGGCTGACCGGCCACCGCGAGCGCGCCCTCGCCGTGGCCTGGCTGCCGGGCGGGCGGCGGCTGCTGTCGGCGGGCGAGGACGCGACCGTACGAGAGTGGGACGCCCGTACGCACCGGCAGGCGGCGGTGACGAAGGGCGGGTCCGCGGTGCGCGCCCTGGCCGCGGCCCGGGTGCGCGGCCCGGTCGCGTGGGGCGACGAGGCGGGCGCCGTGACGCTCCGGGACCCGGCCGGCGGCCGCTTCGCGCCGCTGCCGCTGCCCCGGGAGAGCAGGCACCGCGGGCCCGTCCGGGGCGTGGCCCTCTCGGACCGCGGGGAGGTGCTGGCCTCGGCCGGTGAGGACGGCACGGTGCGGGTGACGCGTCTGGGCGGCGGCGCGCCCCGTACGGAGGTGAGGGACGCCGGCCTGGGGTTGCTGTACGCCGTGGCCGTCAGCGGCGACGGCAGGCGGGTCGCGGCCGCGGGCCGGGACGGGCGGGTGTGGATGCTCGACGTACCGGGCGGGCGCGCGAGGGTCGTCGGCACCCGGGAGTTCGGCCGCGTCCGGGCCCTGGCCTTCTCGCCGGACGGGCGCCGCCTGGCCACCGGCGAGTGGCAGGACCGCATCGGGCTGTGGGACACCCGCACCGGACGGCGGGAAGCCTCCCTCGAAGGCCTCTCGGACTCCGTGTTCGGCGTGGCGTTCTCGCCGGACGGCGGGCAGCTGGCAGCGGCAAGCCAGGACGACACCGCCGGTATCTGGGACCTCGCCGAGCACCGGCGCATCGCCCGGCTCGTCAGCCACATCGGCCCTGTGTACGGCGTCGCCTACGCTCCCGACGGCCGCACGCTGGCGACGGCCGGCGAGGACGGCTCGGTGCGCCTGTGGACCCCGCAGGCCGCCGTCACCACCCCGCTGCCGGGCTCGGCCTGGCAGGACGGCGCCCTCAGCCCGGACCGCTCCCTGCTCGCCGTCGCGGGCCGGGACGGCACCGTGCGGCTGCTGCGCACCGCCGGCCGCGGCCTGCGCACCGTGACGGCGGGGCGGGAGCCGGTGCGCGCGGTGGCGTTCAGCCCGGACGGGGCCCTGTTCGCGGCGGGCGACGAGCACGGCACCGCCACCGTGTGGCGCACCGCCGACCCGCGGCGGCCGGTGCACCGCTGGCGGGCCCACGACCGGGCGGTCACCTCGGTCGCCTTCCGCCCCGGGGACGCCGGGGCGCTCGCGACCGGCGGCGAGGACCACAGCGCGAAGGTGTGGCGGCTCGCCGGGAGCGGCGCCCTGCCGGAGCAGTCGCTGCGCGGCCACGAGGACGCCGTCTACCGCGTGCTGTTCCTCGACCGGGGGACGCTCGCCACCGGCAGCCTCGACAACACCGCCCGCGTCTGGCGGCTGTCCGACGGCCGGGAGCTGCGCCGGCTGTCCGAGCACGAGGACACCGTCCTCGGCCTGGCCGCCGGCCCGCACGGGATGCTGGCCACGGCCGGCCGCGACCACACCGTCAAACTCTGGGGCCCGGCGGGCAGCAGGAGCCTGCGCACCCTCGCCGGGCACACCGGCCCCGTCACCTCGGTGGCCTTCAACCCGGCCGGCACGCGGCTGGTGAGCACCGGACGCGACAACACCGTACGGATCTGGGACCCGGCCACCGGCCGGCCGCTGCTGACGCTCACCGGCCACACCGGGCGCGTCCGCTCCGCGGCCTTCCTCGGCAACGGCGGGCCCGTGGTGTCCGTGGCGGAGGACGGCACCGTGCGCTGGTGGGACCTGAACGTCCCCGGCGTCCTCGCCCGCACGTGCAGGGCGCTGGGCAGCGCGACGGACCGGGCGCTGTGGGAGCGCCTCCTGCCGGACGTGCCGTACGCCCCCGGCTGCCCAGGCACTCGCCGCTGACGCTCCCTCAGCCGGCCCCTCCCTCAGGCGTCCCCCACTTGCGTATCGCTGCCGGTGGCGGGCGGTTGCCCGCCGCCTCGTCCGCCGGGGCAACAGGAAAACCCCTGTGCCCCGAGGCTGCCGCGCGCCGAGACTCGAACCATGAGAAACGGGACGAACCCACCTCACGCATCACTTTCCTTCGAGTCAGGGGAACCGCCATGGACAGACAGCCCGCCGCCCCCACCCGTCTCCGCCGCACCGGCGCGGCGCTCCTCACCGCCCTCACGCTCGCCGGCGGCGCCGTCGCCGCGACGTGCACGACGACCGTGACCGTCACGGCCACGACGACGGCCACCGGTGGTACGGACGGCGCCGCCGGGGTGTGCCCGCCCGCATCCGTCCCGGTTCGCGCCGTTGCCGCCCGGCCTGTCCATGAGTGATCATTCCGTTCATGCACAGCGACCTCTTCGCCCACCAGAACATGGCCAAGCCGGCCGCCGCCCCCGGCATGGCCGTCCACAACGCCAAGTCCATCGTCTACGCGGTCGACGGCGAGTGCTACGCGCGCCAGGGCTCGATGGTCGCCTACCGCGGCGACCTGCAGTTCGAGAAGCTCGGCCAGGGCGTCGGCAACTTCCTCAAGCGCGCCGTGACGGGCGAGGGCCTCGCGCTCATGGCCGTGCGGGGCCGCGGCGAGGTGTGGTTCGCACACGAGGCCGCCAACTGCTTCGTCGTCGACATAGCGCCCGGCGAGAGCCTCACCGTCAACGGCCGCAACGTGCTCTGCTTCGACCCGACCCTGTCGTACGAGATCCAGACCGTGAAGGGCGCGGGCATCACGGGCGGCGGGCTCTTCAACTCCGTCTTCAGCGGGCAGGGCAAGCTCGGGGTGATGTGCGAGGGCAACCCCATCGTCATCCCCGTCTCCGCCCAGGCGCCCGTGTACGTGGACACCGACGCCGTCGTCGGCTGGTCCGCCGTCCTGCGCACCTCGCTGCACCGCTCCCAGAGCCTCGGCTCGATGCTGCGCGGCGGCTCAGGCGAGGCCGTCCAGCTCAAGCTGGAGGGCGAGGGCTTCGTGATCGTACGGCCCAGCGAGGCCAAGCCCCAGAAGCAGCAGAACGGCTGAGGCGCGTGCTCGGCCGGCTGGCCTCCGCCGTGGTGCCCGCCCTCGGGCGGCTCACCGTCACCTCCGACACCGGCGCCGCCCTGGCGCCCGGCAGCATCATCGCGGCCAACCACACCTCACTGGCCGACCCCGCGGTCGTGCTCGCCGCGCTCCACCGGCTCGGCGCGGCCCCCGTCGCCCTGGCCGCGGCGGGCCTGTGGCGGATCCCGCTGCTCGGACGGATGCTCACCCGCGAGGGCTACGTGCCCGTCCACCGCAACGACCCGCGGGCGGCACAGGCTCTCGACGGCGCGGCGGCCGCGCTCGCGGAGGGCCGGCTCGTGCTCATCTACGGGGAGGGCGGCGTCCCCCGCCGCAGGGACGCGGGCGAGGCGGCGCCCCGCCCCTTCCGCGGCGGGCTCGCCCACCTCGCCCTCGCCACCGGCGCGCCCGTAGTGCCACTCGGCCAGGCGGGGGCCCGGCGCGTCACCTCCGGCAGCCGCCCCAGGCAGCTCGCCGGTCTGCTCACCGCGCCCGTCCGCCGGCCGGCCCTGCACGTGCACATCGGCGCGCCCGTGCGGCTGACCGGCGACCGGGCGTCGGCCACCGTGCGCGCCCACGCGGCGGTGACCAGCGCCTGGCGCACCGCCGCGGAGCACATCGGGGAGCCGGTCGGCCTGGCGGCCTGAGAACCGCGCCCCGCCCTGGGTACTAGCGTCTGGCCTGGGGGTCGTCACACCCCTGGCCCCCCTGGTCGGCGGCCCTCCTCTCCGGCCCTTCCGGAGCGATCTCCGAGGCCCAGCCCTCGGGAGGCTCCTGGTACGGGCTGCAGGTCCCGCACGAGGCACACGTCCACCTGCCGTGGACCCCGAGGACGACGGATCCGCAGCCGCTGCAGGTGTTGGTGGTGTAGTAGGGCTCGCCGGGTGCGGCGTGTGAGCGCCATGCCTGCTCTTCCATGTCACCCAGACTGCCATGAACACTGTGAGCACGAGGACTTCCCGTCGGGACCGTTGATGGTCGACGCGCCACATTCGGGACAGTTCATGACCCCCCTTCCTGCCTGCGGCGCCAGCCGAGCAGCAGTCAGAAGCCGGTCACCCGGCCGTAGTTGAGCCTTGGTTGCCTTCACCATCGGCCAATCGGAGCGAAGGCACCAGACACCGCGCTCGAAGTGTGATAAGCGCGATGCCGGCCGGTGGCGGCGGCCCCGGCGCGCCCACAACCCGGTTGACATCGACCGGCCCCTGTAGTGGATTCGCCTGCGTGCACTCCCCTCACAACACCAGCCCCACAGGGCTCACTCAGCGCATACGTTCCGCCGCGCCCGCGGACGCGGTCACGGCGGGCTTCCTCGCCGTCCTCATCGGCATCACGAGCTCCGTCGCCATCGTCGTGACCGCGGCGCAGGCGGCGGGAGCCACCGGCGCGCAGATCACCTCCTGGATGTTCGCCCTGGGCATCGGCATGGGGGTCACCTGCGCCGGGCTCTCGCTGCGCTACCGCGCGCCGGTGGTCACGGCGTGGTCCACGCCCGGCGCGGCGCTGCTGGCGACCGGCCTGCACGGGGTGCCGATGCCGCAGGCCGTGGGCGCGTTCCTGCTCTCGGCGGTCCTGGTGATCGTCAGCGGCGCGACCGGCTGGTTCGAGCGCGTCATGGACCGGATCCCGGTGCCGCTGGCATCGGCGCTCCTGGCCGGCGTCCTCGTGCAGTTCGGCACGGGCCTGTTCACGAAGATGCAGCAGGACTTCGCCGTGGTGTTCCCGATGTTCGCGGTGTACCTGGTCTGCAAGCGGTGGCTGCCGCGGTACGCGGTGATCGGCGCGCTGGCCGCCGGCGCCGCGGTGAGCGCGTTCCGGGGCGAGTGGCGGCTGCAGGGGCTGCACGTGGCGCTCGCCGAGCCCGTGTTCGTGCGTCCCGAGTTCTCCTGGCAGGTGCTCGTCGGCGTCGGGCTGCCGCTGTACGTGGTCACCATGGCCTCGCAGAACCTGCCGGGCGTGGCCGTGCTGCGCGGCGCCGGCTACCGCACGCCGGTCTCGCCGCTGCTGACCTGGACCGGGATCGTGAACGCGGTGCTGGCCCCGTTCGGCTGCTTCGGCCTGAACCTGGCCGCCATCACCGCCGCGATCTGCACGGGCCCGGACGCCCACCGCGATCCTCGCAGGCGCTATCTGGCCTCGGTGTGGGCCGGCGTGTTCTACGTGACGGTGGGCCTGTTCGGCGGCGTCGTGGGCTGGCTGCTGACCGCCATGCCCACCGCCCTGGTGATGGGCATCGCCGGGCTCGGCCTGCTGGGCACGATCGGCTCCTCCCTCACGGCCGCCCTGGCCGACGAGCGCATGCGGGAGGCCGCGGTCGTCACCTTCCTGGCCACGGCGTCGGGGATCACCCTGGCGGGCATCGGCTCGACGTTCTGGGGGCTGCTGGCGGGGGTGCTGGCCATGTTCGTCCTGGGCGGACGGCGCCGCGGGAGGCCCGCGGCGCCGGAGAAGCGCCCGGCCGGCGAGGAGCGGCAGACGGACGGGCAGCCGCGGTCCGCGCAGGAGCCCTTGCCCGAGGCCGCGCCCCGCTGAGGTCAGGCGGTGGGCGCTCCGGGGACGCGGCGCTCGCCGCCGTTGCGCTCCTGCCAGGCCCGGTAGACGGCGGTGGCGGCGTCGCGCGGCTCGTGGCGCATCGGCAGGCGGCGCTCGCTCCAGTCCTTGGCGAACTCCGCGTAGAAGGTGCCCAGTTCGAAGTACTTGCGGTCGTCCACGTAGTAGGGCTCGTAGTCGTCGCGCCCGGTGAGGAAGACGACCTCGTCGGGGCTGCAGTAGTAGAGCGAGCCAAGGCACATCGGGCAGGGGTGGGCGAGGACGTAGACGGTGGCGCCGGTGAGGTGCTCGGTGCCGAGCCGCGTGCAGGCCTCGCGGACGGCGAGGATCTCGGCGTGCGCGGTGGGGTCGGAGGTCTGGGCGACGAGGTTGGGGCTCTCGGCGACGATCTCGCCGTCCTTGACGATGACGGTCGCGAAGGGGCGGCCGCCCTCCTCGACGTTCTTGCGCGCGATGTCGATGGTGCGCTGGATGAAGTCCATGGGGGTGTGCTCCTCGGGTGGTGCGCGGGGCGGCGGGGCGGAAGTCCGGAGCGGGCCGGACGGCGCGTCAGAAGGGCTTGGTCGGGAGGTACTTGCCGTCGAAGGTGATCACGGCGCGCTCGCCGCCCTCGGGGTCGGCGACCTTCTTCACGTCCAGCTTGAAGTTGATCGCGCTGATGATGCCGTCGCCGAACTGCTCGTGGACCAGGGCCTTGAGGGTCGTGCCGTAGACCTGGAGCATCTCGTAGAAGCGGTAGATGGTCGGGTCGGTCGGGACGCCCCCGGGGATGGAGCCGCGGGTCGGTATGGTCTGCAGCAGCGTGGCGGCGTCGCCGTCGAGGCCCAGCAGCTCGGCGACGGCCTCGGCCGAGGCCTTGGGCAGCGGGTGCTGGCCGAGGACGGCGGCGGTGACGAAGGCGACCGACAGGCCCGCGGCGTCGGCGATCTGCTGCCAGGACAGGTCCTTGCGGACCTTGGCCTCGACGGCCTCGGCGGCCAGGGCCTGACGGGCGGTGGGGTCGAACTGGGCGTGGATCATGGTAGAGGTTCCTTCCGTGGGTGAGGCGTCGTGCATGACAGGGGTCGTGCCCGGCGGAGAGGCGTGGGCCGGGCGATCAGGCCACTGCGGTGAGGGGGCTCGCGACGTCGAGTTCCTCGACGGTGCCGCTGCCGATGTCGTAGCACCAGCCGTGCAGCGTGACGGTGCCCTGCGCGAGAGCACGGGCCACCGACGGGTGGGTGACCAGATTCGCCAGCTGGGCGCGGACGTTGCTCCGCACGAGGGCGTCCACCCCGGCGACCGTGGTGCGGGCCCGTGCGGCGTCCGCGTGGCGCAGCCAGTCGGCGGTCACCGGCAGGGTGTCCAGGTCGTGGCCTTCGGCCAGGGCCGTCATCGCGCCGCAGGCGGAGTGCCCGCAGACGACGATGTCGCTGACGCCCAGAGCGGCGACCGCGTACTCGATGCCGGCCGCGACGCCGTCCGTACCGGGCGCGTAGGCGGGTACGAGGTTGCCGGCCGTGCGGATGACGAACAGCTCGCCGGGCTCGCTCTGGGTGATGAGCTCGGGCACGACCCGGGCGTCGGAACAGCCGATGAACAGCGTCGTCGGGCGGTGGGTCGCGGCCAGGCGGGCAAAAAGCTCGGCCTTGGCGGGGTAGACGTCCCGCTGGAAACGCGCGACGCCCTCGGTGAGGTCTTGCATGGTCACTCCTTCGGTGGCTGCCGGCCCCGTGGGCTGACGCGTTCCACCATGCATGACCTGGGCCTATAGCGTCCAAGAGCTGGAATCCATTACTCCTATAGATCTCATCTATGGGAGTCGCCCGGGGCGGGCCCGGCCGGGGAGCTCACGGCAGCTGCTGCTCCGTCCAGACCGTCTTGCCCTCGCGCCCGTAGCGCGTCCCCCAGCGCTCGGTGAGCTGGGCGACGAGGAAGAGGCCGCGGCCGCCCTCGTCGGTCGACCGGGCCCGGCGCAGGTGGGGGGCGGTGCTGCTGGTGTCGGAGACCTCGCAGATGAGGCGGGGGCCGCGGATGAGCCGCAGGGTGACCGGCCCGCCGGCGTAGCGGTAGGCGTTGGTGACGAGCTCGCTGACGATGAGTTCGGTGGTGAAGACCAGGTCGTCGAGCCCCCACGCGGCGAGCTGGTCGGTCATCAGCGTGCGGGCCTGCCCGGCGGCGCGCGGGTCCGCCGGGAGCGTCCAGGTGGCCACGCAGTACTCCGGGAGCACGCGGGTGCGGGCGAGGAGGAGGGCGACGTCGTCCCCGGGCTGGGCGGGCAGGAGGGCGTCCACGACGGCCTTGGCCTTCTCGTCCAGGCGGTGGCCCGGGCGGGCGAGTTCGCGGGAGAGGCGGTCGAGCGCTTCGTCCACGTCGAGGGCGGGGGTCTGGATGAGCCCGTTGGTGAAGAGGGCCAGGAGGCTGCCCTCGGCCAGTTCGAGCTCGGTGGCCTCGAAGGGCAGGCCGCCGAGGCCGAGCGGGGGCCCGGCGGGAAGGTCGGGGAAGGTCACCTTCCCGTCGGGGGTCACCAGGGCGGGGGGCGGGTGGCCGGCGCGGGCCAGGGAGCAGCAGCGGGAGACCGGGTCGTAGACCGCGTAGAGGCAGCTCGCGCCGGTGACCTGGTCGAGGGGGAAGTCACGGCTGTTGTGCTCCTGTTCGGCGGCGAGGCCGTGGACGAGGTCATCGAGATGGGAGAGGACCTCGTCGGGGTCGAGGTCGAGTTCGGCGAGGGTGTGGACGGCGGTGCGCAGGCGGCCCATGGTGGCCGCCGCGTCGATGCCGTGCCCGATGACGTCGCCGACGACGAGGGCGACGCGCGCCCCGGACAGCGGGATGACGTCGAACCAGTCGCCGCCGACGCCTTCCACCGCGCCCGCGGGGATGTACTGGTGGGCGATCTCGGCGGCGGGCAGCTCGGGGAGCGCGCCGGGCAGCAGGCGGACCTGGAGGGTGAGGGCCGCCTGGTGCTGGCGGGTGTAGCGGCGGGCGTTGTCGATGCAGACGGCGGCACGGGCGGCGAACTCCCCGGCGAGGGTGAGGTCGTCCTCCTCGAACGGCTCGGGGCAGCGGGAGCGCCAGAGGCTGACGAGCCCGAGGACGAGGCCGCGGGCGGCCAGCGGCAGCATCATGACGGAGTGGGCGCCCAGGGCGCGGGCGTGGCCGGCGCGTTCCTGGGCGACGTCGTCGTGGTTCCCCGGCGTGCGGAGCTCCGGCGCGAGGAAGGCGCTCTGCTCGGCGAGGCACCGGCCCTGGGGGGTCTCGGGGCCGAAGCGGATGAGGCCGCCGAGCGGGTTGAGGGCCTCTTCGGCGCCCGGGATGTCGGTCCTGATGGCGGTCCGGCGGACGGGCCCGAAGCCGTCCTGCGAAGGCTCCTCGCCGCGGCTGACGGGTTCGAGGAGGTCGACGGTGACGCAGTCGGCGAGTTCGGGGACGAGGACGTCGGCGAGCTCGCGCGCGGTGGTGGTGACGTCCAGCGTGGTGCCGATGCGGGCGCCCGCCTCGTTGAGCAGGGCCAGCCGGCGCCGGGCCCGCTCGCGTTCGGTGACGTCTTCGACCAACTGGGTGACGCCGAGGATGTCCCCGGCGGAATCCTCCATACGGAACGCGGAGACCGAGACGTAGCGGATGCGGGAGGGGTCGCTGCGCAGCCGGCACGGCTGCTCGGTGAAGATCATGGGGCGTCCGGTGTCCAGGACGTGCTGCAGACCGCGCTCCACGGTCTCGGTGTCCGCCGCCACGATGAAGTCGCCCGTCCTGCGGCCCCGCGCCTGCTCGGCGGTGATGCCCCCGATCCGGGCGACGGCCCGGTTGATCCGCAGGATGCTGAGGTCGGGGGCGTGGACGGCCAGGCCGATGGGCGCGCGCCGGAACAGGCCGTCGAGGACCGACCGGTCCGTCTCCCACTGGGCCACGTCCTCGGCGGGCGCGCCGACCAGGAACCACTCGCAGTCGGGGCTGCCGCGGGTGACGCAGCGGGCCCGCACGCCCACGGGGACGTGCCGCCCGTCGCGGTGGCGGACGGGCACGACGCCGAACCAGCCGTCCGCCGCCAGGCAGGCGGCCACCGCGGCCAGGACCCGCTCGTGGTCCGCGGGGTCCACCAGGGTGCCGAGCGCGGGTCTGCCGATGATGTCGGCGGCGCGGTGGCCGAGGAGGGCTTCGGCCCGGTCGCCCCAGCCCACGACGGTTCCCCGGTGGTCCAGCACGGCCGAGACCGAGTTGCCGACCGAGAAGGGGTCCTCGGGGCTCTCGTGGAAGAGCGTGATGGGTTTGTCCGTCACCCAGGGCCTCCTTCCGCCGGGCGCGCCGCGGTCGGCGTCTCTCCGCGTCTCTCCTTCCACAGTGATGCGTGCCGGGCACCGGCGCTTGCCGGGCGCCGGGCCGGGAGGGTGCGCGCGGTGGTCCGCGCTCGCCCGGACGGAGTAGGGGCTGCGGCCGGAGAGCCGCCTCAGGGCGTGCCGGGCTGCCGCTGCCGGGAGCCGGGCCGGCGGTCCGCGGGCAGTGCGCAGGCGGCCGTCCCGCCGGGGAGCCGGTGCCGGTGGTCCGCGATCAGCCGGTACAGGCGGTGGCCGGCCCAGCGGGCCGGCGGCAGGGTGAGCACGGCGCCCGGGACGGCCCAGGCTCCGGGCGCGCTGAGCAGCAGCTTGGCGACGGCCTGGGCGCCGCCGTGAACGGCGCCGCCCGGGGCGATCCACAGCAGCTCGTGCTCGGCCCGCTCCCGGGTGACGCCCAGCTCCTCCAGGTCGGCGAACTGCCAGGCGACGACGGTGCAGCGCGGCCGGACGTACTTCTCCGCGAACCGCACCGAGGTGGTGCAGAAGCCGCAGTCACCGTCGTAGACGAGCACAGGCCGGGTTCCCATGGGGCCATCATGCCCGCGCCGGAAGGCAAGCGGGCGCCGGGGGTGCTCACCCGTCGAGCGCGATGCCGTTCTTCGCCTTCTCCAGCGACTCCTCCGAGTGGTCGCCGGCCGCGTGCTCGTGCGCGAGGGCCTGGTTGAGGGCGACGAACGGGCGCATGCGGGCCTCGTAGCGGGCGAACGCGGCGGCGTGCCCGCCGCCGTCCCGCTTGCCGAGCTCGGCGGCCAGCACGTAGGCGCCGACGAGCGCCAGGCTCGTGCCCTGCCCGGAGAGCGGCGAGGGGCAGTAGCCCGCGTCGCCGAGGAGCGCCACCCGGCCGCCGGTCCAGCGGTCCATGCGGATCTGGGCCATCTGGTCGAAGTAGAAGTCCGGGGCCTCGTGCATGGCCTGCAGCAGCCGGGGCGTCTCCCAGCCCACGTGTGCCAGCCGCTCGGCCATGAGGGCCTTCTGCTGGGCGGTGTCGCGGTAGTCGTAGGCGATGGCGCCGGCCGCGAAGCCGAGGGTGGCCCTGATCTCGGTGTTGTCGCGTACGGGGTAGACGCAGCAGCTCGCGGTGCGGGTGCCGGACGACTCGTCGTTGAGCCATATCTCCCAGTTGTCGAGGCCCAGGAAGTTGGGTGCGCTGAAGACCGTGAGGTAGGCGCCGAGGTGCTGGACGTAGTCCCGCTCCGGGCCGAAGGCCAGCGCCCGCACCTTCGAGTGCAGGCCGTCGGCGCCCACGACGAGGTCGAAGGCGCGCTCCGGGCTCCGCTCGAAGCTCACCCGGACGCCGTCGGCGCGGTCGTCGAGCGCGGTGACGGAGTCGGCGTAGAGGAACTCGGTTCCTGCGTCGAGCGCCTGACGGAGCAGCAGTTCGGTGAGGTCCTCGCGCAGCAGCTCGATGTCCGGGCTGTCGAGCCGGCCGCCGCTCAGGGTCATCTCGGTGGAGCGCCACGTCTCGTTGCCCTGGCCGTCGAGCATGGTCATGCCGCGCAGGCGGGTGCGGACGGCGCGGGCCTCCTCCAGGATCCCGGACCGGTCGAGGACGTCCAGGGCGACGCCGCGCACGTCGATCGCCTGGCCGCCCGGGCGGACGGCGGGGGCCCGCTCGACCACGGTCACGGCGAAGCCGTTGCGGCGGAGCCAGTAGGCGAGCGAGAGGCCGGCGATGCCGGCACCGGAGACGAGGACGGACTGCATGGGAATCACCTTCGCTGGAGCGGTTGTGGGTTCGTACGCTGTACGCATCTGAATGTACGGCGTACACGCACACCTGCCAAGTGGCCGCCAACCAGCTCTGAACTAGTACAGATACGGGCTCCACCAGCATCTTCCCGGCCCTTTCCCTGGTAGCCTGTGTACTAGTACAGACAGAGGAGGCCGTCCCGTGGCCGGAAAATTGGTCCCGCCGTACCTGCGCATCGCCGCCGAACTGCGCCGCCGCATCACCGACGGCGAGCTGGCGCCGGGTGACCGCGTGCCGTCCACCCGGCAGATCGCCCAGGAGTGGAACGTGGCGCTCGCCACCGCCACCAAGGTGCTGACGACCCTGCGCCAGGAGGGTCTCGTCCGGGCCCGGCCGCGCGCGGGCACCGTCGTCGCGGGCCCGGACCGGCAGCCGGCGGCGGAGCCGGGGGCCGCGGCCGCGCCTGCGCCCGCGGCAGGCCCCGGCGTCGGCATCGGTGCCGGTGCCGGTGCCGGGACGAGCGACCATGAGCTCACGCGTGACCGCATCGTCCGCGCCGCCATTGCCATTGCCGACGCCGAAGGGCTCGCCGCGCTCTCCATGCGCGGCGTCGCCGGCCGGCTCGGGGTCGCGGCCATGTCGCCCTACCGCTACGTCAACAGCAAGGACGACCTGGTGTGCCTCATGGCCGACGCCGTGCTGGCCGAACTCCCCTACCCCGCCGAGCCCCCCGCCGGCTGGCGGCAGCGCCTGGAAGCGGGCGCCCGCGGGCTGTGGGCCGTCCACCGCGCGCACCCCTGGCTCGCGCACACCGGTCCCCTCACCCGCCCGCTCGCCCTGCCGCACCTCTTCACGTATTCCGAGTGGATGGTCGCCGCCCTCGACGGGCACGGCCTCGCCCCGGTGGCGATGTTCAACCTGAACGTGCTGATCTACAGCTACGTGCAGGGCACCGCGGTCCACCTGGAGCGGGAGCGGCAGGCGGCGAGCGACACCGGCCTGACCGACGAGGAGTGGATGGACTCCCAGGCCGCGGCCTTCGACGCGCTCGCCGCGTCCGGCCGCTACCCCGTCTTCGCCGAGGTGCTGCGTTCCCTCGACGCCGGCGACGGCTACGACCTGCACCTCGACGAGGTCTTCGAACTCGGTCTCACGGCCATGCTGGACGGCCTGACCCCCCGGATCGAAAACCCGCCCCCGGCCGCGGCGGGGCGGCGCCCCTAGGGCGATCACGCCAGGCAGGCCGGCCGCGTGGCCGGAAACGGCCTGTGCGGCCGGACGCGGGCCGCGGTCCTCGCGTACGGACCGGGCCGGTCCGGCCGTCGGGCCGGTGAAGCGGCGTCAGGGACGGGGGCAGGGCTTCCAGGCGAAGTGGTAGAGCGTGTTGATGCTGCCGTCCGTCGAGTCCATCGCCAGGAGGCTGGTGGTCCGCGTGGGGTCCGAGGAGCCGGCGTCCACGCGCAGTTCCGTGTTGATGTTGAAGTAGCGGACCGCCCCGCAGGGGGCGTAGACCAGGGCGTCGATGCCGGTGCTGTCGGACGCCTGCCAGTTGTCGTGGAGCGCACCGGTGAAGGGGTGGTTCACGTACGTGGACTGCGACATGCCCTGGAAGTAGTAGGTGGCCCGCTGCAGGCCGGTGGCACCCTTCTCCAGGTGCGCGAAGCCGCGGTAGTCCGCCTTGGCGACGGCGTAGGTGAAGCCCTGCGGGACGTGGACGTTGAGACTGAGCTGGCAGTTCTTGCGGAAGTCGGTGGGCTTGGCGCCGACGCCCACCTGGGCCGTGTAGCTGCTGTAGGTGACGGTGAAGGCGGTGTTGTCCGGCGAGACGGTCACGTTGGCCGTCCCCGCCGGACAGCCCGAGCCGTTGACCCCGACGACGTCGATCACGATCCGGTCGGGAGGAGGTTCCCCGTACGGAGCGGCTGACGGCGGTGCCACCGGAGCGGCGAACATGGCCACGGCAGCACAGCCGATCGCCACCGGTCCCAACATGGAGGTACCTCCTGCTTCCTCTTCCACGGACGGACTCGTGCGCCCGAAGGCGGCCGGTCAGCGGTCAGGGGCACTCCTTCCAGGCGAAGTGGTAGACCGTGCTGACGCTGCCGTCCGTCGAGTCCATGGCCATGAAGCTGGTGGTCGTCGCCGGGTCCGAGGAGCCGGCGCCCACGCGGAGCTCGGTGTTGACGTTGAGGATCCGCGACACGCCGCAGGGGGCGTAGACGAGGTCGGCGGCTCCCGTCACGTCCGTCGTCTGCCAGTCGTCGCTGACCGGGCCCGTGAAGCGGTGGCTCACCGAGGTCGTCTGGGACATGCCCTGGAAGTAGTAGCTGGCCCGCTCCATGCCCGAGGCCCCGCTCTCCAGGTGCGCGAAGCCGCGGTAGTCCGCCTTGGCGACGGCGTAGGTGAAGCCCTGCGGGACGTGGATGTTCAGGCCGAGCTGGCAGTTCTTGCGGAAGTCGGTGGGCTTGGCGCCGACGCCCACCTGCGCGAGGTACCTGCTGTAGGTCACCGTGAAGGCCGTGTTGTCGTGGGCGACGGCCACGGCGGCCGTTCCCGCGGGGCAGCCCGATCCGTTGACGGCCACGACGTCGATGACGACCCTGTCCGGCGGAGGCACCCCCTGCGACGAGGCGGAGGACGGTGCGAAGGACGCGGCGGCCACCAGGGCCACGGCCGCGCCGGCGGTCAGCACCGGTCTGAACATGGGATTCCCCTTCCTTTGCCGTGCTTTCCGCACGCTCCCCGGCACGGGGAGGCGGTGCGCGCGGCCCATGGCACCACCGAGGAGAGGGCATGTACAGGTCAGGTTGAGCCACCCCGGCGGACCGGCCGGTCACCTCAGGGGCCCCGGCAGGCGCGTGCACACCACCTGCCGGACGCTCTACGGGTCAGGCGCGCTGCACGCGCGCGAAGACGTGCGTGCAGCCGATCTCCCGGAAGCCGCGGCGGGCGTACCACCGGCGCGGCCAGTCCGCCGCGTCGGCGATCAGGAAGCGCGTGCCGCAGCCCGCTCCGGCGGCCAGGCGCAGGGCGGTTGCGAGCACGGCGTCGGCGTGGCCGCGCCCGAGCCGGTCCGCGGCCGTCACGAGGTCCTCCACCTGCGCCAGTCCGGACGCCGCGTCCAGGTAGAGGTCGGCCCAGGACGCGATCGCGCCGTCCTCGCCGCGCGAGCCGACGAAGCGGACGTCGGGGGCGCCGCGCCGCCGGGCCGAGCGCCGCTCGACCAGCTGCCGCACGACCTCCTCGCCGGCGTCCGGCAGGAAGCCGCGCCAGCTCCGGGCGAGCGGTGCCCGGAGCGCCTCCAGGTCCACGGTCTCCGCCTCGCGCGCGGCGGGGCGCACCGGGCCGGAGTGCAGCATCACCAGGTGCGTGGAGTGCTCGTAACCTGCGCGGCGCAGCGGCTCTGCGCAGGCCGTCCCGGCCGCGTCGTCGAGCACCGTGATCATGCGGTACGGCAGGTCTCCCAGCGCCTCGTCCGCGAGGGCGGGCAGCGCGGCGGGGTCGACCGCCGCGCCGACGACGAGCTGGTTGTCCGCCCGGGAGTGGGCGAAGGCGTCGTCCCGGACCGCGAAGCCGCCGGGGACGGCGGCGGTGCGCTCCGCCTGGCGGCGGGCGAAGTCCCGCAGGAAGGCGAGGATCCGCCGGAGTGCTGCGCTGGTGTCGTCCGTGCCGGGCATGCGGCGACCCTAGGCAGCGGGACGCTCGGGACGCGAATGGTTTACGTGCCTGGTTTACACGCCTGGTTACGCGCCGGCGGCGCACGCCGGGTGGCCCCAGCCGCGTTCGCCCTTGGAGATCTTCTCGCCCGCGGCGTACGACTGGCCGCACGGGCACCGACCCGCGAACTTCGCCTTGATCGTCGCCGTGCCGGAGGAGCGCGCCCCGGAGGTGCGCGGCCGGCGGCTCTTGGGCGGGCCGGTGCGCCGGGCCGCCGAGGGCTCGCGCGGGACCGGCACGGGCAGGGCCGCGGCCCCGTGCGCGGTGCCGGCGGCCTGCTGCTGGGCGGCCGCGTCGCTGGCCGCCTGGTCGGCGATCGCGTTCAGGGGGTCGCCGTTCTCCTGGTGGGCCGGCACGTAGCGGAACTCGACGGCGCGGCCCGCGAGGAGGGCGTCGATGCGGATGACGAGCTCGCGGTTGGCCACGGGCGAGCCGGACGAGGTCTTCCACCCGTTGCGCTTCCAGCCGGGCAGCCACTTGGTGACGGCGTTCATCGCGTACTGCGAGTCCATCCGCACCTGCAGGGGAACGGCGGGGTCCGTGGCCTCCAGGAGCTGCTCCAGGGCGGTCAGCTCCGCGATGTTGTTGGTCGCCCGGCCCAGCGGGCCGGCCTCCCAGCGCTCGGGGGCGCCCGTCGCGTCGGCGACGACCCAGGCCCAGCCGGCGGGCCCCGGGTTGCCCTTCGATGCCCCGTCACAGGCGGCGATGATCTGTTCAGACATCCCTCGATGATGCCAGGGATCCGGAGGCGGCCGTTCTGCGGTGTGCGGGCACCGAATACCGGACATTCGCACAAGAGGCCCCGCGGATCGTACGCGCGGCGTGGCCGACCCGGCCGCCGCAGGTCACAGCGAGTGCCGTTCAGATGACAGGCGGCACCGGTTCACCCAGCGGTCCACGGGAGTTGTCCATATTGAGAATGCTAATGACCGAAAATGCCCGTCATTTTTGACTGAGCGCCACGTCATGCCCAAATGTCTGCCAAATGTTGTCAATGAAGCCTCACGGCGGTGGCGTCTTACGGAACGGGGACTTCCGTCTCCTTCTCGCCGGTGCCGCGGTGAGCCAGATCGGCGCTCAGGTGACCGTGGTGGCGCTGCCCCTGGTCGCCGTGGTCGCGCTCGACGCCTCTCCCCTGGAGGCGGGGCTGCTGACCGCCGCCGAGACCGCGGCGTTCCTGCTGGTCGGCCTGCCGGCCGGGGCGTGGCTGGACCGGCTGCGCCGGCTGCCCGTCCTCATCCGCGCCGACGTCGTCCGCGCGGCGGCGATGGCGACCCTGCCGCTCGCCGCCTGGGCCGGGGCGCTGACCATGGCGCAGCTGTACGTGGTCGCCCTGGTCACCGGCGTGGCCACCGTCTTCTTCGACATCGCGCACCAGAGCTACCTGCCGTCCCTGCTGCCCCGTGAGCAGCTGGTCGCGGGCAACGGCGCCCTGGAGACGGCCCGTTCGTCGGCCCAGGTGGCGGGCCCCGGGCTGGGCGGCGCCCTGGTCCAGCTCCTCGGAGCGCCCTTCGCCCTGCTCGCCGACGCACTGGGCTACCTGCTGTCCGCGGTCTTCCTGCGCGGCATACGGGCCCGCGAGCCGGAGCCCGTCCCCGCGCCGGGCGTGCCGCTGCGCGCCCAGGTCGCGGAGGGGCTCGCCTTCGTCTTCCGGCACCCCGTCCTGCGCATGATCGCCTGTGCCACGGCGCTCGCGAACTTCTTCACCGCGATGCTCGTGGCGGTCCAGACGGTGTTCCTGGTGCGCGTGCTGGAACTGCCGCCGGGCGTTATGGGTCTGATGATGTCCGCCTCGGCGGTCGGCGGCCTGGCCGGCGCCCTGTGCGCGGGGGCGCTCGCGCGCGCGGTCGGGCAGGCGAGAGTAATCTGGCTGTCGACCGTGGTCACCGGGCCGTTCGCCCTGCTGTGGCCGCTGGCCGGCCGGGGCGCGTCCGCCGCGCTGTTCGCCCTCGCGTCAGCGGCCGTGTTCTTCGGCGCCGTCGTCTACAACGTCGCGCAGGTCAGCTTCCGGCAACTGCTCTGCCCGGACGAGCTGCTGGGCCGCATGAACGCCACACTGCGCTTCATGGTGTGGGGCACGATGCCGCTCGGGGCGCTGGCGGGCGGAGCGGTCGCGCAGGCCGCGGGGGCGCGCACGGCAGTGTGGCTGTGCGCCGCCGGGATCCTGCTGGTGCCGGTGCCGCTGCTGGCCTCCCCCCTGCGGGGCCTGCGCGACCTGCCGGCCGCGCGGGCGGTCACCGGCTGACCCGGACGGGGCCGGGCCCTGGGCGGGCCTGCAGCGTACGACCGCGCCGGCGGGCGGGTCCGCCGCCCCGAATCGTAGCCGCCCCGAACCGAAACCGACCCCCGCCCGCTCTCGCGCCGCCCGGGACCTGCGAACCGTCCCGGCCCGGCGCACCGGCCCGCCGTTACCGCCACGCCCGCGGCAGGCGCCCGCAGATCGCCGGCCCGTCCCTGCCCACCGCCCCTCTCGTCCCACGAGTTGCCGCGCCCACCGGCGCGCAGGAGGTCACCGTGCAATCCGGCACCATCACCTCGTCCTACCTCGCCCGCTACCGGCGCCTCGCCGGCGGCGACGGCGGGCCCGGCGGCGCTCTGCCCGTCACGGGTGCGCAGCGGCGTTTCCTCCTCGCCCGGCGGCTCGATCCGGCGGGGCGGGCCGCTCTCGTGCCGCTGTTCTTCTCCTTCCCCGCGGGGGCGGTCGACCCGGAGCGGCTGCGGGCGGCCGCCGGTCATCTGGCCGCGCTGCACCCGGCGTTGCGGGCGCGGCAGCTGGTGGAGCGCGGGGTGCCGCTGCAGGTGCCCGGCGCGCCCGCCGGGCACGTCCGGCGCGTCCTGCCGCGCCCCGGGGAGTCCGCCCGCGAGGCGCTGCTGCGCGCCCTGGGTGCCTTGCCGGCCGCCGTGCCGCCGCTGCAGTTCCTCCTCGCGGCCGGCGGCAACGGTGGCGAGGAGGTCCTCGCGCTCGTCCTGGACCACGCGGCCTGCGACGAGCAGTCGCTGGGCCTGATCACGGCGGGCCTGACCGAGGCGTACCGCGACGGGCGGGGGCCGCTGGACGCGCCGGCGGACGCGGTGGCGGACGGCCTGGCCGCCTACCGGGACGCCGTGCACCTGCAGCTCGCCGCGGAGGAGAAGGCGTCGCACGCGGACGCCCTCGCGTACTGGGCCCGGCGCCTGGCAGGCATACGCGGCAACGCCGCCCGCCCAGCTGACGCCCCGTCAACAGCCGGTACGGGCAGCGCCCTGCGCCGGCTGCCCCTCGGCGGGGACGGCGGCGGGCGGGCCACGGCCTTCCCCGCCCTCCTCGGCGCCTGCGTCACCGCGGCCCGCACGCTCCACGGCCCGGGCTCCGTACCGGTCCTGGGCTATCCGTGGGGCGGCCGTCCCCCGGCCGCCGCCCCGGTCCTGGGCTGCTTCCTCAACACGGTCGCCCACCCGGCGGACGAGCGCGACCCCGCCGGGCGGGCCGCCGCGTGGTGGGACGACCTCGACCACGCCGACACCCCGTTCGACGAGGTCGTCCACGCGGCCCGGCGGGCCGGGGCGGCCTGGACGGGGCGGCTCGACGGCCTCCTCACCTTCGAGGACCTCGGCCGCCGCCCGCCGCTCGCCCTCGGCGGCGCCACGGGGCAGGAGATCCACCTCGACGGCCGCCCGCTCCAGGCCCCCTTCGCCGTCTCCGTCTCCTACGGCACCGACCTGCTCGTCCGCATGGCCTGGGACCGGTCGGCCGTAGCGGACGACCGCGCGGAGGCGGCCTTCGCCTCCCTGACCGAGGCACTGGACACACCGGCCGCCCAGCCCGCGCCCGCGGGCTGAGCTCGCCGCGCACCGGCCCCGTGCCGCGCCGCCCGACCGGCGCGCGGCCCCCGGGGCGCCGCTCCACCGGCCGCACCGGCCCACCGGCCCCGGCCCGTGACACAACCGAACCGGAACAGGAAAGGCTGATCATGTTCGGACTCTCCACATCCCAGGAGATCGTCTGGCTGCACGAGCAGATGCAGCCCGGCAGCCGCGCCTACAACTTCACCGCCACCGTGGACCTGCGGGGCGCCCTCGACGGCGACGCGCTCCGCGAGGGCCTGGCGGCCGCCCTCGACCGCCACCCCGGCCTGCGCCTCGAACTCGTCGACTCCCCCGGCGGCCTGCCCGGCCAGCGCGTGCGGGAGCACTGCGCGCCCCGGCTGCGCACCGCCGACCTCGGCGGCGAGGCGGACCCGGAGGCGGCCTTCGCCGGGCTGCTGCGCACCGAGGCCGAGACGCCGCTCGACGTGCACGAGGCGCCGCTGCTGCGCTGGTGCCTCGTGCGGCTGGGCCCGGACCACCACCGGCTCGTGCACGTCGAGCACCACCTCGTCCACGACGGGCACTCGTTCGCGATCCTGCTGAACGACGTGTTCACCGTCTACCGGGCGCGCGTGCTCGGCGAGCGGGCGGACCTGCCGCCCGCCCCCTCGTACACCGATCACATCGAAGCGGCCGGCAGCCCCGAGCGCGAGGCCCGGCGCGCGGCGGGCCTTGAGTACTGGCAACGCGAGCTGGCCGACGCGTCGTTCGGCCTGCCGCTGCCCGGCCTCGCCCGGCCCGGCGCCCGGCGCCGGCACGCGGGCGGGCAGCTGCGCCAGTCCGTGGACGCGGAGCTGGCCGAGCGCCTGCGCGCCCACAGCCGCGCCCAGGGCCACACCCCGTTCTCCACGCTCCTCGCGCTCTTCGCCGAGCTGCTGCGCCGCCACAGCGGCCGCGCCGACCTGGTCGTCGGCACGGCGGTCGGCAACCGCCCCGAGGGCTTCGAGCAGGCCGCCGGCATGTTCGTCAACACGATCCCGCTGCGGCTGCGCCTCGACCCGGCGGCCGGTGCGGACGAGGCGGTCGACGAGGTCACCGACAGCCTCATCCGGTCCCTGCCGCACCAGGACGTGCCGGTGCAGGTGCTCACCCGCGAGCTGGGCCTGCACACGTCCGGCGCGGACAACCCGCTGTTCAGCGTCATGTTCAGCGCCCACGACGCGGCGCTGCCGGAGATCGGCGTGCCGGGCCTGGAGGTGTCGCTGTTCGAGGGCTTCAACACCGGGACCACGCGCTTCGACCTGGACCTGGTGCTGCTCCCGGACGACCGGCGCACGGTCGGCCCGCGGAGCGGCCCGGCCGGCATGACGCTGGTGTGGGACTACGACCGGGACCTGTTCGACGAGGACGCCGCCCGGCTGCTCGCCGACCGCTTCCTCGGTCTCGTCCGGGCCTATCTGGAGGAGCCGCAGGCACCGCTCGCGGCACTCGGCGCGCAGCCGGAACGCCTGCCGGAGGGGTCTGCACCAACGCCGGCCGGGGAGCCGGTGGACCCCGGCGCCGTCCTCGACCCCGTCTCCCGGCACGACCCCGGCGCCCCCGCCCTCGTCAGCGGCGCCCGGAAGATCACCTACGGTGAACTCGGCCGCATGGCCGACGAGCTGGCCGGGCGGCTGCGCGCGGCGGGCGTCACCGCCGGGCAGCCGGTCGCGGCCGTCCTGCCGCGCGGCGTGGACACCGTCGTAACGCTGCTCGCGTGCCTGCGCACGGGCGCGGTGTACTGCCCGCTGTCGCCCAACGACCCGGCGAGCCGCCTGGAGACGCTGCTGCGCCGCCTGTCCCCGGCCCTCGTCCTGACGGACCGCGAGAGCGCCCTCGCCCTGCCCGCGGAGGGCCTGCCGGCCCCGGTCGCGCTGCCCGGCGGCGACGGGCCGTTCCCCGCCGCGGCGCCCGCGGCGCGCATCGACGACGGCGCGTACGTCATCCACACCTCCGGTTCGACGGGCCTGCCCAAGGCCGTGGCCGTGGGCCGCGCCGCGCTCGCCCACCACATGACGGTCGTGGCGGGGCGCTTCGGGCTGCGCCCGGACGACAGGGCGCTGCTCTTCGCCCAGCCCTCGTTCGACGTGGCGCTGGAGGAGGTGCTGCCGTCCCTGCTGGCCGGTGCGTGCCTGGTGGTGCCGCAGCGGGAGGTGCCGACAGCGGCCGAGCTGGTCGCCGTCCTGGCGGCCCGCCGCGTCACCGTCGCCAACCTGCCGACGAGCTACCTCCTGGCCGTACGGGAAGAGCTGTGCGAGGCGCTCCGCGAAGGCATGTGGAAGCCACGGCTGCTGGTCGCCGGCGGCGAGCGGCTGCCGTCCGCCGCCCTGCGGGACGTCCTCGCCGCCACGGACGCGACGGTCCTCAACGCGTACGGGGTGACGGAGGCGACCATCACCTCCACGGTCCACGAAGTGACCCGCGAGGGCGCCGGCGCCGCCGGGGAGGGCGAAGTCCCGCTGGGGACCGCCCTGCCGGGCGTCGGCGTCCACGTCCTGGACACCGGTCTGCGGCCGCTGCCGGTGGGCGCGGTCGGCGAACTCGCCGTCTCGGGCGCGGCGCTCGCCGACGGCTACCTCGGCGGCGGTGAGGCCGCCGAGGCGACGGCGGCCCGGTTCGTGACCGTGCCCGCGCTCGGCGGAGCCCGCGCCTACCTGACCGGCGACCTCGGATACCGCGACCGCGACGGCCTGCTGTGGTTCCTCGGACGCCGGGACAACCAGGTCAAGCTGCGCGGCTACCGCATCGAGCTGGAAGAGATCGAGGCCGTGGCCTCCGACGTGCTCGGCGGCCGCTCGTGCGCGGTCGTCCTCGCCCACGACGCCGGCGGAGCCCCCTGCCTGACCGGCTTCGCCGACGGCGGGGAGGAGATCGATCAGGCCCTGCTGCACAAGGCGCTGTCCGAGCGGCTGCCCGCCGCGCTCGTCCCCGCGCGCTGGCTCCGGCCCGCGGCGATGCCGGTGCTGCCCGGCGGCAAGCCGGACCGCGCCGCGCTGGCCCGCCTCGCCGCCGAAGCGACGGCCGCCGGCGGCCCGGAGCAGCGGGAGGACCACGAGCAGCACGGGGAGCACGGCAGCACCGACCCGCACGTCGCCCTGCTCGCGGAGGGCTGGCGGGAGGTGCTGGGACACGACCGGTTCTCGCCGTCGTCCCACTTCTTCCAGGTCGGCGGGCACTCCCTGCTGGCCGCCCACCTCGCCGCGTGGCTGGAGCCCCGGCTCGGCTCGCGCCCGCCCCTGCGCGTCCTCTTCCAGCACCCCGTCCTCGCCGACCAGGCCCGCGCCCTGACGGAGGCCGCACGATGAGCAACGCCGCCCCCTCGTCGGTCCTGGAGACCGAGCACCGCGACGTCGCCGCCGCCTTCACCGCGTTCGTCCGCCGGGAGCTGGAACCGCTGGCCGCCGAGCTCCCCGAGGACGGGGGCCTGCCGCCGGCCGAGCTCCGTACGTACGTACGCCGCCGCTCGGCGAAACTGGGCTTCTACGCCGGTGACCACCCCGAGGAACTCGGCGGCTCCGGCATGCCGTTCACCGCCGTGGTCATGCTGCACCACGCCGCCGGGCGCAGCGGCTGCCCGCTCGCCCCGTACGCGCTCGCCGGGTCCGACGGCCCGAGCCCGCTGCTGCGCCGGGGCACGCAAGCGCAGATCGAGCGGTACCTGAAGCCGCTCGTGCGGGGCGAGGCGACGCGCTGCCTCGCCCTGACCGAGCCGAACGCCGGGTCGGACGCGTTCCGCCTCAGCACGACCGCGCGGCAGGACGCGGACGGCGACTGGGTTCTGTCGGGGCGCAAGACGTTCGTCAGCAACGCCGGGCACGCCGACTTCGTCATCGTCGTGGCCCGGGCGGTGGACGGCGACGGCAAGGACCTCGGGCCGACCGCGTTCGTCACGGCCATGGACCGCCCGCGGCTGCGCGTCGGCCAGCGCTACGAGGGCATGTCCGGCGAGGAGTTGTACGAGCTCGTGCTCGACGAGGTGCGGCTGCCCGCCGACGCCGTCATCGGCGGCGGGGCGGGCGTGGGCGCCGCGCTCGGCGACGGCATGGACAGCCTCTCGCGGGGCCGGCTCGTGGTGGCGGCGATGTGCAACGGCATCGCCGAGTACGCGCTGGAGCTCGGGGCCGGGTACGCGCGCGAGCGGAAGGCGTTCGGGGAGCGCATCGGCGCGTACCAGCACGTGCAGGAGCATCTCGTGAGCAGCCGGGCGGAGGTGGAGGCGGCCAAGCTGCTGACGCTGGCGTGCGCGCGGCTGGTGGACGACGGCGTGGAGGCCCCGGAGAACGCGGCGCTCGCCAAACTGACGTCCTCCGAGACCGCGGTCCGCGTCGTCGACCGGGCGCTGCAGGTGCACGGGGCGACGGGGTGGGTGCGCGGCCACCCCCTGGAATTCCTCTACCGGCACGTCCGGATGATGACGATCATCGAGGGGACCTCCGAGATCCAGAAGGTGATCGTCGCCCGGGCGATGGGGCTGGGCTGACCGCGCCCGCGCCCTCTTTGCCATCCCTTCTCCTGCCGACGACGTCACGGAGGAACCATGACTTCTTCACACATGGCTGAACACCTGTCCATTGCACATGGCGGCACCGCCACCGCTGAGGGCTGGGACGACGTCCTGGCCCGGTACGCCCACCACGTCTCCGCCGCGCCGGACGCGCCCGCCGTCGAGGACGGCGACCTGACCTGGACCTACGCCGAACTCGACGCCCTCGCCGGGCGGACGGCCGACGCGCTGCGCGGCCGGGTGCGGCCCGGCGACCTCGTGGCCGTCTGCCTGGACCGCTCCGCCGCCCTGGCCGCCACGGCCGTCGCCGTGGCCCGGCTCGGCGCCGTCTACCTCCCGCTGGGGCCACGCCCCGGCGAGCGGCGGCTGGCCGCGGTCGCGGACGGGCTGCGCGTCGCCTGCCTGATCGGCGCGCCCGAGGCGCTGCCCGAGGGGTACGCGGGCGCCGAGCGGCTCTCCCTGCCGCTGCCCTCCGAGGGCGCCAACGCGCCCGGCGAGGCCGTCGCGGCGTTCCCCGCCGCCAGCCCGGGCGCGGAGCGCCCCGCCGCCCCGGACGGCACCTTCTACGCGGTGCTCACCTCCGGCTCGACCGGTGTTCCCAAGGCCGTGGCCGTGCCGGGCACCGCGCTCGCCGCCCGGCTGCGCTGGTACGCCGCGCGCACCGCCGCCCGGCCCGGCGACCGGCACAGCCTGCTCGTCGGTGTCTCCTTCGACCCGCACGTCCTGGAGCTGTGGGCCGCCCTGACCTCCGGCGGCGCCCTCGCCGTGCCCCCGGACGACGTCCGCTGGGACCCCGAGGTCCTCACCGCTTGGTGGCGGCGGGCGGGCGTGGCCGTGGCCATCCTGCCCACCCCGCTCGCCGAGATCGTCCTCGAACGCCCCTGGCCGGACCTCCCGGCGCTGCGCCACCTCAGCATCGGCGGCGACCGGCTGCGCCGCCGCCCCGGACCGGGTGTCACCGCGCGCGTGGACAACGCGTACGGGCCGGCCGAGGCCACCGTCGTGGCGACCGCCCACGACCTCGCCTCCGGCGGCGACGCCCCCGGCACTCCCCCGCCCATCGGCACACCCGTCGACGGCACCGTGGTGTGCGTCACCGGCCCCGACGGGCGCGTCGTGCCGCGCGGCGAGGCGGGCGAACTGCGGATCGGCGGCGCCGGGCTCGCGAGCGGGTACCTGGACGAGGCCCTCACCGCCCGCCGCTTCGTCGCCCCGCCGCCCGGGGTGACCGGAACCGGCCGCGTCTACCGCACCGGGGACCGGGTGCGGATGCGGCCGGACGGCGTCCTGGAGTTCCTCGGCCGCCTGGACGACCAGGTGAAGGTGCGTGGCGCCCGGATCGAACCGGCCGAGGCGGAGGCCGCGTTCGAGGACGACCCGCGGGTCCTGCGGGCCGTCGTCGCGGCGGAGACCGCCACCGGCGGCGACGTCCGGCTGATCGCGTTCGTCCGGCTCGCGCCGGAGGCGGGTGCCCTGCCTGCGGCCGAGTTGCTGGACGCGGTGCGCGGCCGGCTGCCCGAGCAGGCGGTGCCGTCGGCGCTGCGCTACGTGGAGGCGTTCCCGCTCGACGCCAACGGCAAGGTGGACCGGGCGGCGCTGCTGGCCGGTGCGAGCACCGCTCGCGCGGCGGCGGGCGACGACGCCGGTACGGACACGGAGCGGCTCGTGGTCGAGCTGTGCCGGGAGCTCCTCGGCCGGCCGGAGACGGGCCCCGGCGACAACTTCCTCGCCTCGGGCGGCGATTCCCTGACCGCGGCACGCCTGCTGACGGCCCTGGAGGAACGCTTCGGCGTCCGGCTCCGCGCCCCGCAGCTCCTGCGCCAGCGGGACCTGAGCGGCGTGGCGGCACTGGTGGACGCGCGCCGGGAGGTCACGCCGGGTGCGGCGGGGGCGGCCGATCGCCGCGGGACGGCCACCTCTGCCGCCGCCACGGCGGCCACCCGCGACGGCAAAGGCGCGCACCCCCGCCCGGCCGAGCCCCGCCAGGGCCTCGGCCCAGCAGGCACCACCGACCCGGAGGGGTCGACCGCCCTTCCCGCCGCCACGGCGGACACTCGTGACGGCAAGGGCCCGGACACCCGCCCGGTGGAGCCCGGCCAGGGCCTCGGCCCGGCCGAGCCGGTCCTCTTCTCCGCCGCCACGGCGGACGACCACCACGGCGAGGGTCCGGCGGAATGCCCGGCCGCCTCGGCCACCCCCGTCGGGCCGGACCCGACCGGCCCCGGCGGCGTTCTGGGGCGCGTTCTCGCGCATGCCGCGGCAGAGCCGTCCGCCCTCGCCGTGACGGACGGCGAACTCACCCTCACCTACGGGGAGCTGACCGCCGCCGCCCGCCGGCTCGCCGGGGCCCTGCGGGCCCGCGGGGTCGGGCGCGGCACCTCCGTCGGGCTGCTGCTGCCGCACTCGGTGGGCATCGTCGTGGCGAAGCTCGCCGTCTGGTGGGCGGGCGGCCACTACGTGCCGCTGGACGCGGCGTACCCGCGCGCCCGTACCGAGGCGATGCTCGCCGGCGCGGGCGTCTGCCTGGTCGTCGGCGAGAAGGACCTGCTCGAAGCGGCGGGCATACCGGCCGTCCGGACGCTCGCGCTGACCGCGGGCGGCCTGGCCGGGTGCTACGGGACCGACGCCGCCGACGACAACGACCTGCCCGAGCCTCCCGCCTACGACCCCGGCGCGACGGCGTACGTGATGTACACCTCGGGCTCGACCGGCCGCCCGAAGGGCGTGGCGATCACCCACCGCGGCGTGGCGGGGCTGACCTGCGACCCGGACTTCCTGACGGTCACCGGCCGGGACCGGGTGCTGTTCCACTCGGCGCTGACCTTCGACGGCTCGCCGTTCGAGCTGTGGGCGGCCCTCGCCAACGGCGCGGCCGCGGCCGTCCCGACGGCGGGACGGCAGTCGCTGGAGGGCCTGGCGCGGGACGCGGAGCGCCTGGGCGCCACGGTGGCGTTCCTGACGACGGCGCTCTTCCACCACCTCGCCGCGCGCCGCTCGCCGCTCTTCTCGGTCCTGCGCTCGGTGATCGTGGGCGGCGAGGCGCTGTCGGCGCGGCACGCGCGCGCCGTCCTGCGCGCGCACCCGTGGCTGGAGCTGGTCAACGGCTACGGTCCGACGGAGACCACGTCGTTCGCGACGGCACACCGCGTGCGGGACGCGGACTGCGACGCCCCGCCGCCGATCGGCCGCCCGGTGGCCGGGGCGACGGCGCACGTGATGGACGACCACGGCCGGGAGGCGGCCCCCGGCGAGCGCGGCGAGCTGTGGGTCGGCGGGCCCCGCCTCGCGGCGGGCTACCTGGGCCAGGAGGCCCTGACCGCGGAGCGCTTCGTGGAGCATCCGACGGCGGGGCGGCTCTACCGCACGGGCGACGTCGTGTCGGCGCGCCCGGACGGGACGCTGGAGTTCCACGGCCGCGTGGACGACCAGGTCAAGGTCCGCGGCTTCCGGATCGAGCCGGGCGAGATCGAGCACGCCCTGCGCGACCACCCGCGGGTGGCGGACGCGGCGGTGACCGTCGTACGGGCGGGCGAGGACGACGCGCGCCTGGTCGCGTTCGTCGTGCCCGACGGCGAGGGGCAGCCCGCCGTGGCGGCCCTGCGCGACCACCTGGCCGGGCGGCTGCCGGCGCACCTGCTGCCCAACGCGTGGTCCGTGGTGGACGCCCTGCCGCTGACGCGCACCGGCAAGGTGGACCGGCGGGCGCTCGCCGCGCGGCCGCTGCCCGGCCTGCCGCAGCCGGGGAACGCGTCCGGGCCCGTACGGCCGGAGCTGACGCCCCTGCAGCGGGCGGTGGCCGACGCCTGGGCGCGGGCACTGGAGTGCGAGGTCGACGACCCGGACGCGGACTTCCTGGCCCTGGGCGGGCATTCGCTGCTCGCGCTGGGCGTCGTGGACGACCTGCGCGAGGACCTCGGCGTGGAGCTGACGCTGGCCGCGTTCTTCGCGGCGCCCACGGTGGCCGGACAGGCGGCCCTGGTCGAGGAGGCCCTGACGGAGACGTACGGCAAGGAGCCGGACGGCACGGAACAGGACGGCGAGCGGACGGGGGCCGCGCTGTGAGCGGTACGGCTTCGGAGGCCGCCCGGCAGGAGGCCCTGCTGCAGCGCGCCCGCCGCCGCAGCGCGGACGCCCGGGCCCGCCGGCAGGAGGGTCCCGCGCCCGCGGGGGACGACGGCCCCGCGCCGCTGTCCCACGCGCAGCACCGGATGTGGCTGATGGAGCGCCTGGGCCGGGGCGGCGCGGTCTACAACGTGCCGTTCGCGACGCGGGTGCGCGGCTCCTTCGACGCGGAGGCCTTCGGCCGGGCCCTCACCGGCCTGGTGCGCCGCCACGAGGTGCTGCGGACGCGCTACGGCCGGCGCGGCGGCGAGCCGTGCCAGGAGGTGACGGAGGTGCGGCAGGTGCCTGTGCGCACCGTCGATGCCGCCGCCGGGGAGGCCGCGCGGCAGGTGCTGGCCGAGGAGGCGGCCCGCGGCTTCGACCTCGCGGCCGGCCCCGTGCTGCGGGCCCTGCACGTCCGGCACGCCGCGGACGACCACACCCTGCTCCTGACGTTCCATCACATCGCCGTGGACGGCGGCTCCCTGGACGTGATCGCCCGCGAGCTCGGCGAGCGCTACCGCGCCGAGGTCGCGGGACGCGACGCGGAGCCGGAGCGCGCCGCGCCGCGGTACGCGGACTTCGCCCGGCGGGAGCGGGCCGGTTCCCAGGCGCTGGACGAGGGCCTCGCGTACTGGACCGGGCGGCTCGCGGGCGCCCGCCCCGTACCCCTCCCTCAAGGCGGAGCGGAGCCCGGCGGCCGGGGCGAAGCGCGGACGCTGTCCGTGCCCCTGCCACCGGGAACGGCCGAGGGGCTGCGGGCGACGGGCCGCGCGCACCGGGCCACGCTGTTCACCGTGGTGCTGTCCGCGGCGTTCGCGGCGCTCCTGGAGGCGACCGGCGAGGAGGACCTCGTCATCGGCTGCGCCAGCAGCCACCGCGACACGGCGGGGGCGCGCGACCTGGTGGGCCTGTGCGTGAACACGCTCCCGGTGCGGCCGGTCCTGTCCGGGGCCGGGGACACGCACGCGCTGCTGGAGCGGGTGCGGGACGCGCTCCTGGAGGCGCAGCGCCACCGGCACGTCCCGTTCGACCTCATGGTCGAACGGCTCGGTGCCGCCGCCCGCGACGCCGGCGGCAACCCCTTGGTGGGCGTGACCGCGGACGTCCTGGCCCCGCCGCCCGTCCTGCGACTGGCCGGGGCGGAATGCGAGCCCGTGGACGTCCCCCTGGACGGGGTCAAGTTCGGCCTCGGCCTCTACCTGGACGAGGGGACGGCCGGCCGGGGGCAGGACGGTCCGCGCTGCCTGGTGCGCTACGACCGCGGCCGCCTCGGCGAGGAGCCGGCCCGCCGGCTGCTGGACGGCTTCGCGGAGGTGCTGGCGTCGCTGGCGGCGGGCGGGAACCGGCCGCTGGACACGGCGGGCAGGCGGCTCCAGGAGATGGATGGGGCCGCTGGGCTTCCCGCGCCGTCCGGGGCCCCCGCGGATGCGGAACTCCACGGCGCCGCCACCGCCGTCGCGGAGGTCTTCGCCGAGCTGCTGGGCGAACACCCAGGCCCCGAGGGGGACTTCTTCCTCCTCGGCGGGCACTCCCTGCTCGCGGTCCGGGTCGCCGAGCGCCTCCGGGAGCGCCTGCACGTGCCCCTGACGGGCCTCGACGTCCTGGAGCAGCGCACCCCGCGGGCGCTGGGGGCACTGCTGGACGAGCGGGCGCGGGCGCGCCGCCGCCCGCCGCCCCGCGCCGCCGCGGCGGCCGGGCGGCGCTCCGCCGCGGGCACGGTCCTCGTCACCGGCGGCACCGGCGGGGTCGGGGCGTTCGTGCTGCGGGAGCTGGCGGCCCGCGGCCGGCCGGTCCGGGCGCTCGTACGGCCCGAGTCGGCGCACCTGGTGGCGGCCGAAGGGGTGGAGGCCGCCGAGGGCGACCTGGCCGACGCGGACAGCCTGCGCGCGGCCGTCACAGACGACGTGACCGCGGTCATCCACGCGGCCTGCACGTTCACTTCCCCGGACGTGGACGTCGCGGCGATGCGGGCCCTGCTGGACGGCTGGCGGCGCGGCTCGTTCGTCTTCGTCAGCAGCGTGGACGCCTACGGGCGGCCTTCGGCGGCCGACGTCGCCGAGGACACCGCACCGCAGGAGCCGCTCACCCCGTACGGGCGGGCCAAGCTCGCCTGCGAGCGGATGCTGTGGGAGGCGGCGGGCACGGGCGGCCGGGGCGGGGCCGCCGTGGTGCGGGCCCCGATCGTGTGGGGCCCGCACCCCCGGCTGCGCGACCAGCTGCGCTGGGGGGCGACCGGTGCGCTCTTCCAGGCGGCCCGTGCCGGGGAGCCGGTCGTGCTGCCCGCGACGGGCGCCGTCCCCGCCTCCGGGGACCGGTGGTCCGGCGCCCCGTGGATCCACGCCGCGGCGCTCGCCCGGGCCCTGGTGACGTGCGCGGAACGGCCCCCGCAGGGCACGGTCAACGCCATCGGGGGGCACGTGGGCTGGGAGGAGTTCGCCACCGAGCTGATCCGGCTGCTGGGCAGCTCCAGCACCGTCGTCGCCGGCGGCCCGGCGCCCGGCCTGCTGCACCGTCACCGCTACCGCGCCGAGGCCCTGGCCGAGGAGCTGGTGCCGCGCCCCGGCGAGGACTGGCGCTCGGCGATCGCGGCGATGCTGGCGCTCTGACCACCCGTACGCTCTGGCCACCCGCACGCCCTGACCGCGCCGGAAAACCGTCGGGCCACCAGGACATCGCCCTGGTGGCCCGACGGTATTACGTGCACCCGCCGTGAAGAACGACGGAGCCCGGCGGACGTCACGGGCACAAAACGGACGATCGTCTGCCGAGGGGCCGAAAGTTGCCCATGGGGCTGCGCGGACCGTTGATGGGAGGGTGCCGCCCCCGCTTCCATGGCGCCTGCCCCGGCACGCCCGAGTGCCGGGCACGTGACGAGGGGGGACACCTTGCCCGGCTTACGCAGACCCGGAAGGCGCCCGGGAAGACCGAGAAGATCCGGAGCACAGAGCGGCATCACCGGTGCGGCGGCGCTGATCAGCGC
>NZ_JBPQTW010000020.1:0-61069 GCF_051386535.1 Streptomyces sp. URMC 127 | reverse complement strand
GCGGGGGGAGAGGACGCCGCCCTCGGCGGCGTCTTCGGCGGGCGCGGCGGTGTTGCCGGACATCGGACCTCCGAACCGGTTTACATAGGCAATTTCCTATTTAGGAGATCCACTATATAGGCGGCGTTTGATAGCCTGTCAACGTGAGAGAACCTGCGGAGGACAAGACGGACGTCGCCATGCTCCGGGCGCTCGGACACCCCGTGCGGCTCGGCATCATGCGCGCGCTGGCGGCCGAACCCGAGACGTGCGCCTGTGACTTCACCGAGCTCTTCGAGGTCACCCAGCCGACCATCAGCCAGCACCTGAAGGTGCTGCGCGAGGCCGGTCTCGTGGTCACCCGCCGCCGCGGCACCCAGATCTGCTACTCGGTCCGTCCCGAGGGGCTCGACCGGCTCCACGAGCTCCTGACGGCCATTCAGCCGCCCCGGCTGGCCGCCGCCGGCTGACCGCCGGGCCGGCCCCGCCGCCCGCGAGGACACCGGGGCCGGCCGCCGCGCTCACGGGTGCCTTCAGCGGACGGCCTCGAACAGTACGACGGGCGGATTGGCCGTAAAGCCCTCCCAGTACGCGGCCCCGAAGCGCTCCAGCGCCGCCCGCGGCACGTGCAGCGGCACCCACGACACATTCGCGAACCCCGCGGCCGCGAACGCCGCCTCGTACACCTCCGGCCGGATCAGGCACGTCTCGAAGGTGACGGGCGGCTCCAGCGCGGCGGTGACCCGGATCCGGGTGCCGAACGCCGAGCTCTCCAGCGGCTCGAAGGAGAAGCCGTACGGGTCGGGCCGCGGCCCGGCGAAGGAGAAGCGCGGGTTCTGCGTCACGCCGAGGAACCGCCCGCCGCGCGGCAGCCGGGCGAAGGCGCCGCGGCACATGGCCGTCAGCGTCTCCTCGTCCCGCGCGTAGTTGAGCAGGTAGGCGGCGGTCACCACGTCGAAGCGGCCGAGGTCCGGCAGGTCCGCCGCGTCCGCGGCCACGTAGCGGATGCCCAGCGGCGCCCGCTCCTCGGCCGCCCGCGCCGCCGCGACCATCTCCTGCGAGACGTCCGCGCCCACCACCCGGTCCGCGCCCAGCAGCCTGGCCTGCCGGGTGTAGAAGCCGTCGCCGCACGCCAGGTCGAGGACGTCCAGCCCGCTCACGTCGCCCAGCAGGGCGAGGAAGGACGCGCGCTCCGGGTGAACCGTGGGCAGCGACCGCGCGTCCTCCCAGCGCGCTCCGATCGCGTCGTACTGCGCAGCGGTGCGCTCTCGGGTCATGAGGGTTCTCCTCCGGTGGGCGGGAGCCCGGCCACGTCCTCCGGGCGCAGCGGAATGCGCGGCAGGTCGAGACCGGTGGCGTCCCGGACGGCGGCCGCGACCGCGGCCGGGCTGGAGATGTTCGGCGGCTCGCCCACGCCGCGCACGCCGTAGGGGGCGTGGGGGTCGGCGAGTTCGAGCACGTCGACGTGCATCGGCGGCACGTCGTGCACGGTGGGGATCAGGTAGTCGGTGAAGGACGGGTTCTGCATGAGGCCGCCCTCGGTCCGGATCTCCTCCATCAGCGCGAGCCCCAGGCCCTGCATGGTGCCGCCGTGGACCTGGCCCAGCAGGGCCTGAGGGTTGACGGCCTTGCCGACGTCCTGGGCGGTGGCGATCTCGACCGCCCGGACCAGGCCGAGCTCGACGTCCACGTCGACCACGGCCCGGTGCGCGGCGAAGGCGAACTGGAAGACCGAGTCGCCCTGCCCGGTGTGCGGGTCCAGCGGGAAGGTGGGGCGGTGGTGCCACTCCACGGTCTCCTCGACTGCCTCGTCGCCGAGCACGTCGGCCAGCTTGCACAGCACCCGGCCGCCGGCACCGGTGACCGCACCGCCGGCGAGGCCCGTGGCGGTGCCGGGCCGGCCCAGGAGCCGGTCCGCGCGCGCGAGGACGCGGGCCCGGACGGCCTCCGCGGCCGCCTTGACGGCGCCGCCGGTGACGTACGTCTGGCGGGAGGACGACGAGGGCCCGGCCGAGCCGAAGGAGCTGTCGCCGCACTCCACCGTGACCTGCTCCACGCCCAGTTCGGTCCGGGCGATCTGGGCCTGCACCGTCACCACGCCCTGGCCGACCTCGGCCGCGGCGCTGGTGACCACTGCCCTCGGCTGCCCGCCGGCGCACTCCAGCCGGACCCGGGCGGTGGAGTAGTCGTCGAAGCCCTCCACGAAGCCGACGTTCTTGAAGCCGACCGCGTAGCCCACACCGCGCACGACGGACTCCCCGCACGAGGCCGTACGGGCCAGGTGGCCGTCCCCCGGCGGCGCCGCGGCGGGCATCGGCCGGTCCCGCACCCGGCGCAGCAGTTCGGCGACCGGCGCCGGGTGGTCGAGAATCTGCCCGTTGGCCACGGCCGAGCCCTCGGACACCGCGTTGCGGATGCGCAGCTCCACCGGGTGCATGCCGAGCTCGCGCGCGAGGCGGTCCATCTGCGACTCGTAGCCGAAGCAGGCCTGCACGGCGCCGAAGCCGCGCATCGCCCCGCAGGGCGGGTTGTTGGTGTAGACGACGCGGACGTCCACTTCCGCGTCGGGGACCTCGTACGGGCCGAGGGAGCACGTCGCGACCGTGCCGGCGACGGCCGGGGAGCTGGAGGCGTAGGCGCCGCCGTCGAGCAGGATCGAGGCCCTGACGTAGACGAGCCGGCCGTCGCGGGTGGCGCCGTGCTCGTAGGCCATCCTCGCCGGGTGGCGGTGCACGTGGCCGGTGAACGACTCCTCGCGGGTGTAGCACATCTTCACCGGGCGGCCGGTGCGCAGGGCGAGCAGGCAGGCGTGCGCGTGCATCGACAGGTCCTCGCGCGCGCCGAACGCGCCGCCGACGCCGGCCAGGTGCAGCCGCACCTTCTCGCGCGGCAGGCCCAGGGCCGCCACGACCTGGTCGTGGTCCACGTGCAGCCACTGCGTGGCGACGTGCAGGCTCACGCCGCCGTCCGGATCGGGCACGGCCAGGCCCGACTCCGGTCCGAGGAACGCCTGGTCCTGCATGCCGACCTCGTAGACGCCGCGCACCACGACGTCGGCGGTGAGCGGTTCGCCGCGCGCGGCGCGGCCGCGGCGCAGCGGGACGTGGCGCAGGAGGTTGCCGCCCGCGTGCACGGCGGGGGAGTCCGGGGCGAGGGCGGCCTCGGCGTCGGTGACCGGCGGCAGCACCGCGTAGGCGACGCGGATCAGCCCGGCGGCGCGGCGGGCCGTCTCCGGGTCCTCGGCGGCCACGACGGCGACGGGCTCGCCCTCGTAGCGCACGGTGTCCACGGCGAGCACGGGCTGGTCGGCGACCATCGAGCCGTGCAGGTTGCGGCCGGGCACGTCACGGTGGGTCAGGACGGCGCGGACGCCGGGCAGGGCGAGGGCCGCGGAGGTGTCGACGGCGAGGATGCGGGCGCGCGGGTGGGGGCTGCGCAGCGTGGTGCCCCACAGCATGCCCTCCGCGCGCAGGTCGGAGGAGAAGGTGAAGGCGCCGCGGACCTTCAGCGGCCCGTCCGGGCGGGGAGCGCTGTCGCCGACCGCGCCGGGGGTGCGAGGCGTGTCCGGGGTGTACGGGGTCACGGGCGGGCCTCCGGGGCGCGCGTGCGGACGGCGGCCAGGCGGACGGCGTCGAGGATGTGCCGGTAGCCGGTGCAGCGGCACAGGTTCCCCGCGAGGGCGTCCTTGATCTCGGCCTCGCCGGGGTCGGGGCAGCGGCGCAGCAGGTCCTCGGCGGCCTTGAGCATGCCGGGCGTGCAGAAGCCGCACTGCACGGCGCCGCAGGCGAGGAACGCCTCCTGCACCGGGTGCGGGCCGTCCGCGCCGGCCATGCCCTCGACCGTCTCCACGCTCCGGCCGTGGGCCTGGGGCGCGGGCACCAGGCACGCGCACACCAGCACTCCGTCCAGGTGGACCGAGCAGGAGCCGCACTGGCCCTGCTCGCAGGCGTTCTTCGTGCCGGACAGGCCGAGGCGCTCCCGCAGGACGGACAGCAGGCTCTCCGTCCCGGCGAGGCCGCCGAGGTCGTGCCGCTCGCCGTTGACCGTCACTGTCAGGCGCACGGCTCCTCCTCCTTGCTCTTGGCGTGCAGGTGCGCGCAGTGGTCGTGCCAGGCCCGGGCCAGGGACCTGCGGGCCAGCACGGCCACCGCGTGCCGGCGGTAGGCGGCCGAGCCGCGCACGTCGCCGACGGGTGAGGCCGCGGCGGCGGCCAGTTCGCCGAAGCGGGTCAGGACGCTCTCCGGGAGCGGCTCGCGGGACTGCCACAGGCGCCGCTCGGCGAGCTCGGCGGCCACGAAATGCTCGGCCTCGCACGCGGGCCGGGGCGTGTCCGCCGCCGCGCCGATGCCGGTGCCCACCCGGCCCCGGGAGGGCCACAGCGCCACCGCGAAGGAGCAGGTCGCCACCACCAGGGCGCCGCGCCGGCCCGCCTTGGCGTAGTGCTGCGGCCCCTCGGCCGCGGGCACCCGCACCGCGCGGATCAGCTCGTCCGGCGCGCGGACCGTCCGGCCCGGCCCGGTGAAGAACTCCCGCACCGGCACCCGCCGGGTGCCGCGCGCGGCGGAGACCAGCTCCACCTCCGCGTCGCACGCCAGCAGCACGGGGTGGACGTCGCCGCCGGCCGAGGCGGTGCCGAGGGCGCCGCCCACGGTGCCGCGGTTGCGGATCTGGCGGGAGCCCACCGTGCGGGCCGCGGCCGCGAGGCCGGGCAGCGGGCCGGCCGCCTCGTCGGCGAGGCGCGTGTAGGGCACGGTCGCGCCCAGCCGGACCCGGCCCGCCGAGCGCTCCCAGCGGGCCAGGGCGGGGATCCGGGTGAGGTCGACGGCGGCGGGCGGGCGCTCCCGGCCCCGGGCGAGCCGCACCATGACGTCGGTGCCGCCGGCCACGGGCAGCGTGCCCGGGCGCGCGGCCACCGCGGCCAGGGCGTCGTCCAGGCGGTCGGGGAGGAGGAAGTCCATGGCTGCGGGCGTGCTCATCCCGCCCCCGCCTCGGCGCACTTGAGGCAGTGGAAGACCGTCCACGGCGGGTTGGCCCGGAAGTCGTCCCAGTACGCGGGCCCGTGCTCCAGCTCCCCCTCGACGGACGGCTGCACGGCGCGCCACGCGCAGTCGCGGAAGCCGGCGGCCGTGAACGCCTCCTCGAAGACCCCGGCCGGCGGCAGGTAGGCGGAGAAACTGACCCGGGGATCGGTGTGCGCCGTGACGCGGATCCGGCCCTCGTGCGCGGGATCCGGCTCCCGCTCGAAGGAGAAGCCGTACCGCTCGGGCAGCGGGCGGCCGAAGTCGAAGCCGGGGTGGGCGACGAAGGCCCGCAGGGACCCTCCGGCGCGCAGGTTGCGCGCGCAGGCGCGGGCCATCCGCTCCAGCGCCCCCGGCGAATCGGCGTAGTTGAACAGGTATGCGGCGAGCAGCACGTCGAACGTGCCGAGGCGGGGTAACTCGGAGGCGTCGTGCACCGCGTACTCGACGCCGAGCGGCGCACGCTCCTCCGCCGCCCGGCAGGCCTCGATCATCTTCGGGGAGATGTCCACGCCGAGGACGCGCTCCGCGCCGAGCCGGCGGGCGTGGCGGCTGTAGACCCCGGTGCCGCAGGCGAGGTCGAGCACCCTCTTGCCCCGGACGTCCGCCAGGAGGCCCAGCACGCTGGGGCGCTCCACGAACCGGGTGAGCGGCAGCTCCTTGGACAGCTCGTAGTCCTCGCCGATCCGGTCGTACTGCAAGTCGTCGTGCGACGGGCGCGCTGCGCCGTCCGCTGTGTCGGTCATGAGGCTCCCCACCTTCCGGAGTTGAGGACTCCAGATTCCGCCGGGGGCCGGGGCCGCAGATCACGGTGCGGGCCGTAGCCTTCCCCGGAGCAATTGGGTGCCGGTACCGAGACGACAGCCGCTGGCCCCAGCCAGCCCCCGGCGGGGCCCGGCGCGCCCGCGGGGGAGCGCCGGGCGGTGCGCGTCAGGCGCAGGACTCGGCGGCCTCGTGCTCCGGCAGGGGCGGGCACGCCGCGGCCGGGCGCTCCTCGTCGTCCGTGACCAGGCTCAGCGCGCGGCGGTCGGAGATCGACAGCTTGCGGTACACCCGGCTCAGGTGCATCTCCACGGTGCGCCGCGTCACGTAAAGGCGGCCTGCGATCTCCCGGTTGGTGAGGCCCTCCGCGGCGAGCAGCGCGGTGCGGCGCTCGGCGGGCGTGAGGGAGGCCGGGCCGATCTCGGTGTCGCGGCGCGGGCGCGCACCGGCCTCGATCATGTCCTGGCGGAGCTCCTGGACGAGGACGTGCGCCTCGCACTTCTCGGCCAGCGCGGCCGCCGCCCGCAGGTGCTCCCGCGCCTGCCGCGCCTTGCGGGTGCGCATCAGCTCGCGGCCCAGGTCGCGCAGCACCCGCGCCTCGTCGAGCGCGGCGCCCGCCTCCCGCAGCAGCTGCGCGGACTCCGCGAGGACCGCCGCCCGCTCCTCGCCGGGCCCGAGCAGGGCCGCGGCGCGCAGCGCGATGCCGACGGCGTGGGGCGCGCCGAAGCCCCGGGCGAGCGCCAGCTCCTCCCGGACCAGCCGCCGGGCCGCCTCCTCGTCACCCAGCCGGGCGTGCGCCAGAGCCGCTTCCGAACGCCACGGCCACAGCGCCGGATTGGTCCAGCCGCGGTGCAGCAGCAGCCGCCCGCACTCCTCCAGGTCGGCCAGCCCCGGCCCGACACGGCCGAGCGCGACCTGCAGCCGCCCGCGGTGGAACAGCAGCCCCGGCAGCGTGACGCCCGGCACCGCGCTCTCGGGCCCGGCCTCCAGGAGGACCCGCTGCGCCTGGTCGAGGTCTCCCGACTCGTACAGGGCGCTGCCCAGCCAGCCGCGGGCCATGGCCGAACCCAGCCACTCGCGCTCGGCCGGCTCGGGGCCCTCCTCCAGCACGCCCTGCGCCGCCTCCAGGCACGCCGTCAGACGGCCCGTGCGGAAGGCGCACTCGGCGAGGACGGCCCGGGCGAGCGCCGCGACCGTGCGCGAGCCCTCCTCGGTCGCGGCCGCGAGCAGGGCCGCGCCGTGCTCCAGGGCCTCCTCCACGGCGCCCGAGCGGGCCAGGACGAGGACGAGCCCGAGGCGCATCAGGGCGTGGTCGTTGACCGTGGCGGCCGGCTCACCGAGCGCGAGGCGGGCCTGCTGGACCGCCTCGGCCCGCTGCGTGCCGCTCCACTGCGCGCCCATCGCCTGCGCCGCGGCCTCGGCGCGCCGCACCCACGGGCAGCGGGCGACCTCGCTCAGCTGCGCGGGGAAGGACGGGGACGGCGGGCAGGCCGGCTTCGGCCGTGCGCCGCGGCCGTCGAGCATCTGCAGCAGGCCGCGCACGGCGCGGAAGCCCGCCCGCAGCTCCTTCGGGGCGCCGGAACGTTCCAGCTCGGCGGACTCCTGCTCGACGATCCGCAGGGCCTCCGGCACGTCGCCGGTCATGGCGGCGGCCTGCGCCAGGTCCAGCAGGGCCATGGCGCGGTGCTCGGTGCCGCCCTGGATGAGGCCGACGGTGCGGCGCAGCCGGGCGACCGCGGGCTCGGGGCCGTCGGCCAGCTCGATGTGGCCGAGCCGGCGCAGCAGCTCCGGCTCCTCCTCCGGGCCGCACTCGGCGAGGCCGCGCTCCAGGCAGACGCGGGCCTCCGTCAGGGCGCCGCCGGCGAGCGCCGCGTCGGCCGCGTCCACCAGCAGCCGCAGGGCCCAGCGCTCGCCCAGGGGAGCGGCGGACAGCAGGTGCGCGGTGATGCGCTCGCGGGGGGCGCTGCTCGCGTAGAGCGCCCGGGCGGCCTCCGCGTGCAGCCGGGCCCGCTCGCTGGGCGGCATCCGGGCCCGGAAGGAGGCCATGACCAGGGGCTGGGCGAAGCCGATGCCCTCCTCGCCCTCCGTCAGGACGCCCTGCTGCACGAGCCGGTGGAGCAGGTCGGCGGCCTCGCCGGCGCCGATGCCCACGAGCCGGGAGACGAGCGGGCCGCTGGCCCCGGGCGCGGTGATCGACACGGCGTCGAGGACCGCGCCGACCTCGGAGCAGCCGTCGCCGAGCCGGGTCAGGAGGGTCTCGGCGACCTCCACCGGTCCCAGGCCGGCCACGCGGTGGGCAGAGACGGCGCCCGGCACGAGGCCCGTGCGGCGCAGCTCGCGCAGGAGGGCCTGGAGCAGCAGCGGGTTGCCGCGGGTGGCCGTCCGGCACGCTTCGACGAGGGCCGGGTCCGCGAGTTCGCCGGTGAAGGAGGACAGCAGATAGGCGACGCTGTCGGCGTTGAGGCCCTGCAGCACCGCGCGGCGGTGGAAGAACGAGGCGACCCCGGCGGGCGACTCGGCGCCCTGCGCCCCGGCCCCTTCGCTCGCCGGTCCGGGGCGGTCCGTGCCGAGGGTGGCCAGCAGGAAGACCGGCAGGCCTTCCAGACGGGCCGTCAGATAGCCGAGCCAGCGCAGCGAGGGGCCGTCCGTCCACTGCAGATCGTCGATCGCGACGAGCAGGGGGGCAGCAGCCGTGGCGGCTGTGATCAGCCGGTGCACCGCGGCGGCCTGTGCGTCCCCTCTGCCCGGTCCGCCCGGTCCGCCCGGCTCCTGCTGTGCCGCGGCCGTGCCGGGCAGGCACAGCAACTGGTCGCGTATCTGGTGCAGGACGCCGTGGTCACGGCTCCGCTCGCCGGGCCTGGCGCGCGCGGAGACCGTCCCGAAGCCCCTGCTCCGGGCGGTCCTCAGCGCGGCCCGCACCAGGTGCGACTTGCCGGTGCCGATGCCCCCCTCCAGCAGCAGGCTGGCCCCCATGCCGGCCTCCGCTGCGGCCAAGGCCCCGTCCAGGGCCGTCATTTCGCTGTCGCGGCTCAGCAACAGTCTCTCCCTCCCCTCGTACCTGCCGGGCCGTCACGGCGCCCGGCCCCCGCCGCCCCCGCGGGTCAGAACCCGTCGAACACCCCGTGCCGGTGGCGCCCGCGCCAGGCGTCGGTCGCCACGCCCTTGAGCACGACGTCGACCACGTTCTCCGCGAGCGTCGCGGTCACCGGCAGGTGGCCGAAGAGCACCCGGTAGTACGTGCTTGCCGCCAGCATGTCCAGCAGCAGGTCGATGTCGGCGTCGGGGCGGATGTCCCCCCGCCGGATGCCGCGCCGCAGCGCCTCGGCCGTCGAGGCCCGGCGCGGGTGGAAGAAGCGCTCCAGGAAGAGGGCGTCCAGCTCCGGCTGGTCGGCGAGGTCGGCCACCAGGGCGGGCAGCACGCGGCGCCCGACCGCGGTGCCGAAGGCCTGGCTGAGCGTGCCGATCCCGGCGATGAGATCGCAGTGGGTGCAGCCGGTGTCGGGGGTCGGGGTGGTGCCCATCGTGGTGACCAGCGCGTCGACGACGAGGTGCTGGCGGGACTGCCAGCGCCGGCGCAGGGCGGGCTTGCTGGTGCCCGCGCGGGCGGCCACCGCCTCCAGCGTCAGGTTCCCGTAACCCGACTCGTTGAGGAGCTCCATCACCGCGGCGGGCACGGCTGCGTCGATGCGGCCGTCCCGCGGCCTGCCTGTGCGCTGCTGGCCTGCTTCGCGCTCTTCGGCCACCGCGCCGTTGGGGGTGTTCACCATGCGGACAGTATAGGTAGTCTGCTATTAATTACGTCCCGGAACGGAACGAAACTTTGGAGGCCGTTGTGTCGCAAGACGTGAACCAGATGACGGAAGGGGCCGGTGACCCGCTCGTGTCACCTGTCGCGGAGGGGGGCACGCCAGCCGCGGCCGACGCGCCGGCCGGGGGCTCGGAGAGCGTGTTCAGCGGCGCCTACCGCGCCCTGACGCTCGGCGTCATCCTCTCGGTGAGCATGGTCGCCTTCGAGTCCCTGGGCGTGGCCACGGTGCTGCCGGACATCGCCAAGGACCTCGACGGCCTGGGCGCCTACGGCTGGGGCCTGTCCGCCCTGATGCTCGCCAACATCATCGGCACGGTGGTCGCCGGCCGCGCCGCCGACCGGTCCGGTCCCGTCCGGTCGATGGGCATCGGCATGCTGGTCTTCGCCATCGGCTGCGCCGTGGCGGGCGCGGCGCCCACGTGGCCGCTCTTCCTGCTGGGCCGGGCGCTCCAGGGCCTCGGCGTCGGCGCTGTCATGAGCATGGCCTACACGGTGATCGGTCTCGCCTACCCCGAGAACCTCCGGGCCCGCATGTTCGCCCTGCTCTCCTCCGCCTGGACCATCCCCTCGCTGATCGGCCCCGTGATCGCCGGCACCCTCGCCGACTTCACCAGCTGGCGCGGCGTCTTCCTGCTGATGCTCCCCCTGATCGCCATCGCCGCCCTGCTCACCCTGCCGGGCCTGCGCCGCATCGAGCGCCCCGCCGGTGACGCCGGCAGCAGCGCCCCCGCCGGCCCCTGGTGGAAGAGCCCGCTCGCCGCCAGCATCCTGCTCACCGCCGGCACCGCCCTGCTGCTCCAGGCCCTGCTGCTGAAGAACCTCGTGCTGCTCGTCGTCCTCGCCCTCGTCGGCATCGCCGTCGCCGTGCCGACCCTGCGCCAGGTCACCCCCGCCGGCACCCTGAGCCTGCGCGCCGGCATCGGCGCCGGCATCGGCATCCGCTTCCTGCTCTGCGGCGTCTACTTCGGCAGCGAGGCCTTCCTCCCGCTCGGCCTGCAGGAGCTGCGCGGCGTCAACGCCTCCCTGGCCGGCCTCGGCCTGTCCGCCGGCGCCATCACCTGGGTCGTCGGCTCCGCCTGGCAGGCCAAGCGCGACGGCAAGGGCAACGGCCGCACCGGCAGCGTCACCCTCGGCTTCACCATCCTCTTCGCCGGACTCGTCGTCATGGCCGCGGCCATCCTGGTCGAGGCGATCCCCCCGCTCGTCTCCATCGCCGGCTGGGCCCTCGGCGGCATCGGCATGGGCATCGGCTTCAACGCCGCCACCACCGACACCCTCGAACAGGCCCCCGCCGAGCAGCAGGGCCTCGTCAGCGGCTCCCTGCAGCTCGCCCAGACCCTCGCGACCGGCCTGATCTCCGGCATCGGCGGCGCCGCCATCGCCATGGCCCACCAGCACGACTCGACCACCCGGGCCGGGCTGCTGTTCACCTTCGTCATCACCGGGGTCCTCGCCCTCGCCGGCGTCCTCGTCTCCCGGCGCCTGCGCCCCGCCCGGACCGCCTGATCCGGGAACCGCACCCCAAGGAAGGAGACCGACCGTGGAGAACGTCCTCCTGCTGGGGCTGAGCGCCCCGACCGAAGACGATCCTTACGGGGACCGGCTGCTTCGCGCCCTCTCGGCCCCCGGAGCCTCCGGCACCCGGCTCGTCGTCAGCACGGCCCCGTCCGTGCTGGCCCGGGCCGGCAGCGAGATCATCGCACCGTCGCACCCCGTGGCCGACGCGCTGCGCCAGATGGCGTCGCTCGCCGACGGCATCGTCCTCACCACGCCCGAGACGGACGGCGCGCCGCCGCATTCGCTGCGCACCCTCCTGAACTGGCTGACCTGGCCGGTCGAGGGATCCCCGCTCGCGGGCAAGCCCGTGGCCGTCCTCACCACCACCGAGGACGCCGTCGCCGAGCAGAAGCCGTACTCCGAGGTCGAGCGGATGCTCTTCACCGCCGGGGCCACCATCATCGGCCCGCGCACCATCGTGCCGCGCGTGGCCCGGGCCCTGCGCGAAGAGCCGGAAGGACAGGTCTCCTTCGGCGACCCCGGCGCGGCCGTGCGCCTGCTGTTCCACATCCACCGCACGGCCGCGGCCGCCCGGGAGAACGCCGGCCTGCCGCCCGCGGAGGACTTCCGGCCGTGGCTGCTGTGACGGCGGACGGGTGAATGCCGAAAGGCCCCGGCGGTGAGAACCGCCGGGGCCACGGTGTACCGGCCACAGACCGGACACAGGCCGGCCGGTCCGCTCAGGCCGCGGTGCAGCGCAGCATCACCAGCGGCGGGTTGGCCAGGAAGTCAGCCCAGAAGTCCGCGCCGAACGCGGCGACGCCCTCCTCCGGAACCTCCAGCGGCACCCAGGTGATGCCGGCGAAGCCGGCCTGCCGCAGCGCGCCCTCGTAGACCTCGCGCCGCGGGTAGTTGGTCACGAACTCGATGGGCGAGTCCAGGAGCGCCGTGATCCGTACCCGCGGGCCCACCTCGCCCTCGCCCACCGGCTCGTAGCGGAAGCCGTACTTGTCCGTGGACGGGCCGTCGAAGCGGAAGTCCGGCGCCTGGGTGAGGACGAAGAACTCGCCGCCCGGCCGCAGGTTGCGGTGCACGCCCCGGCACATCCACTCCATCGTGGCCGCGTCGTCGGCGTAGTTGAGCAGGTACACCGCCGTCGCCACGTCGAAGCGCCGGCCGAAGAGCGGCAGGTCCGCGCCGTCGGCGACCTCGTAGCGCACGCCCAGCGGGTTGCGCTCCTCGATCGCCCGGGCCGCGGCCACCATCCCGTCGGAGACGTCGACGCCCAGGACGTCCGCGGCGCCCAGCCGCTTGGCCTGCCGGGTGTAGAAGCCCGTGCCGCAGGCCAGGTCCAGCACCGAGCGGCCGCTGAGGTCGCCGAGCATGCGCACGAAGCTGCCGCTCTCGGGGTAACGGGCCATGGGCAGCGACTTGAAGCCCTCGTAGGCCTCGCCGATGTCGTCGTACTGCTGGACGGTCATATGACTTCCTTTTCGAGGGGGGTGTGCGAGGAGACGGCGGCGGCCACGGGCTCGCGGCGCAGCAGGGCGCCGGCCAGCGCCGTGCGCCGGCCCTGGTGCCGGGCCGCCGCCAGCGCCTGCGCGGTGGGAAGGGCTCCCGCCGTCCGCGAGTGGGTCGTGCCGTACGGATTGCCGCCCGCCGCGAAGACCGCGGGGTCGCTGTAGCCGGGCGGCACCAGCACGGCGCCGCCGTGCTGCAGCACGTTGTTCAGGGCGAGCAGCGCCGTCTCGCTGCCCGCGTGCGGCCGGGGCGTGCAGGCGAAGCCGCCGGCCGGCTTGCCCGCGAGCGGCCCCGGGCCGGCCTCGGGCTCCAGCGACTGCAGGAAGCCCAGCAGGGACGCGGCCACGGCTCCCGACCGGACGCGCGCCCCGAAGAGCAGCGCGTCCGCCCAGGCCACGTCGTCCGGGGTGACGACGGCCGCCGGCGGGGCGCCGCCCGCGGGGCCGGGCAGGCCCGCCGCCCGCGCGGACGAGGGCCCCGCCAGCCGGCGCAGCCGCACCTCGGCGCCCGTCTCCCGGGCGCCCGCCGCGCACTCCTGCGCCAGCATCCGGACCGTCTCGTCCTCGGCGCAGTGGACGACCGTCACCCGGGCGCGGGCCGGCGCGTCGCCGGCCCGGCGGGCGCGCCGCGCCTGCGCCGTGGTGGCGGCCAGCCGGTGGCCGGACGACCAGGCGGCGGCCAGGTCGGCCTCCCCGACGACGCCGTCGCGCACCGAGGGGACGGCCAGCCCGTACGGGTTGCCGCCCGTCGCCCGGAACTCGTCGCCGGACGGGTCGGCGCCCAGCGCCCACGCCCCCCAGTGGTAGACCGACTGGTAGAGCGCCAGCAGGGTGGTCTCGCGCCCGCCGTGCAGACAGGTCGACGCCGTCATGCCGGTCACGATCCGGTCGGTGAGCAGCCCCTGGGACCACAGCGGCGAGGTGCTCTCCAGGAACCGCTTGAACGGCGAGGACGGGGTGCCGAAGTACGTGGGCGAGGCCAGCACCAGGCCGTCGGCCCACAGGGCGTCCTCCGGCGTCGCCTCCGGCTCCGGCCACTGAGTGATCGCCTTGTCGTCGGCGACCCGCAGCAGCCGCACCTGCGCGCCGTAGGCACGGGCCCCTTCGGCGGCGGCCTCGGCCAGGGACCGCATCGTGCCGCGGCGGCTGTGGTAGACGACGGCCACCTTCGGGGTCATGACGCCCCCTCCGGCTCCGGGCCGCCGGGGAGCGGGCGGGAGCGCAGCACGAGCCGGACGTCGTCGCCGAGCCGGGCGACCTCGTCCAGCCGCAGCCGCAGCGCCTCGCTCAGGGTGCCGGCCCCGAACCCGTCGAGCACCGCCCGCCCTTCGCCGCCGAGCAGCACCGGCGCGACGTAGGCCACGACGCGGTCGAGCATGCCCAGGGAGGCGAACTCCGCGGCGAGCCGCGCGCCGCCCTCCAGCAGGACGGAGCGCAGCCCCCGGTCGTAGAGGGCGGCCGCGAGGGCCGTGAGGTCGAGCCGGCCGCCGGTCTCGGGGAGGGCCAGGACCGTGTGCCCGTTCGGCAGTCCGGGCCGCGCGGCCGACTCGCCGGTCACCACCAGCGTGGGGGCCGCGTCGTCCAGGACCCGGGCGCCGGGCCGGATGCTGCCCGTACGGTCCAGGACGATCCGCAGCGGCGGCTGCCCGGAGACGCCGTGGCGCAGCCCCAGGTGGGGGTCGTCCTCGCGGAGCGTGCCCGAGCCGACGAGGACCGCGTCGTGCGTGGCGCGCAGCCGGTGGGCGTCCGCCCGGGACTCGGGGCCGGTGATCCAGCGCGAGGTGCCGTCGGGCGCGGCCGAGCGCCCGTCGAGCGTCCCGCCGAACTTCCACGTCACGCACGGCCGGCCGAGCCGGGTCGCGGTCAGCCACAGCTCGTTGGCCCGCTCGGCCTCCTCGCGCAGCACGCCGCCCACGACCTCGACGCCCGCGGCGGCGAGCCGTTCGGCACCGCCCGCGTGCCCGGGCACGGGGTCCGGCACCGCGTACACCACCCGCTTGACCCCGGCGGCCAGGAGCGCGTCCGCGCACGGGCCGGTGCGGCCCTGGTGCGCGCACGGCTCCAGGGTGACGACGGCCGTCGCGCCCCGCGCGCGGTCGCCCGCGGCCGCAAGCGCCTCGACCTCGGCGTGCGGGCGGCCCGCGCCGTGGTGGTACCCCTCGGCCACCGTGGCGCCGTCCGCATCCAGCAGCACGCAGCCGACGACCGGGTTGGGGCTGGTGCTGCCCAGGCGGGTGACGGCGAGCTCCAGGGCCCGGCGCATGGCCGCCCGCTCGGCGGGGGTGGCGGTGGGCGCCGCCGTCACGGCGTCTCCGCGAGCCGGAAGCCCATCGCGTAGATCTCGCGCTGGTACCAGCCGTGCCGGCGCCGGCAGCGCGCGAGGTCGCCGAAGCGGGTGAAGCTGCCGCCGCGGGCGACGCGGTAGGCGCCCTGGGTGACGGCGAGGTCGTCGGCGATCTCCTCGCCGCCGGGGTAGGCGGCGTAGTCGTCGGCGACGTACTCCTCGACGTTGCCCGCGAGGTCGTGCACGCCGAACGGCGAGCGGCCGGCCGGGAAGATGCCGATCGGCGTCGTCGTCAGCGGCCCTTCCTCGACGGTGTTGGCCGCGCCGGGGTCCCAGTCCTCGCCCCAGGGGAAGTCGCGCCCGTCCCCGCCGGAGGCGGCGTACTCCCACTCGGCCTCGGTCGGCAGCCGGAACCGGCGCCCGGTCCGGGCCGAGAGCCAGGCCGCGTAGGCGTCGGCGGCCTCGGGGGAGACGGTCCACACCGGGTGGTTGGCGAGGTGCGCGGGGTAGACGCCGAAGCGCCAGCTGGTCGGCAGCTCCGTGCGGCCGGTGTCCTCCAGGAACAGCCGGTACTCGGCGTTGGTGACGGGGTGCAGGGCGATGCGGAAGGCCGCGAGGTCCGCCTCGTAGACGGGGCACTCCTTGGCGATCCACTCCTCCTCCACGCCCGCGTGGCGCCAGCGGCCGGTGACCGCGGCCACCTCGCCGGGTGCAAGGCCCAGGCGGACCCGGGCGGCCGGCACGTCGGCCATCGGCGGGTCCTCGGGGCGGATCCGCGGGTCGCCGGTCAGGCCGAGGACGGTGCCGGCGGCGTAGCGGCGGGCGAACGGCTCGGCGGGGTCCTCCGCCACCCCGACGAGGACGTCCGGCGCGGCGGCCAGGAGGTCGCGGTGCCCGGCCAGGAGGTGCTGCGGGTCCCGTGCGACGAACGCGTCGGGCAGGCCCATGGCGGCCCGGTCGGTCAGGGTGTTGGGGTTGGCGAGGACGACCGGCGGGGTACTGCTGGTCATGAATTACCTTCCGTGAACGGCGGGAGCGGGGCTGCCGGTGAGCTCGGCGAGCGGCACGGCGCCGGCGAGGGCCCGGTAGCCCGGGTCGTTGAGGTGGATGTGGTCGCCGCCGTCGAACGAGGCCCGGACCCGCTGCGGGTCGGCCGGGTCGCGGACGGCCGCGTCGAAGTCGGCGACGGCGTCGAAGTCGGCGCGGGCGGCGGGGGAGCGCAGGGCGGCGTTGACCTCGGAGCGCGCCTTCTCGGCCTCCGGGGTGTAGAACGGCGAGTCCTTGAACGGCGTCAGGGTTCCCACCACGACCCGGATGTTCTTCTCGTGCAGCCGCCGGGCCATCGCGCGCAGCCCGTCGAGGACCTGCGCGGAGGTCGCCTTGGGCTCCAGCTGGAGGTCGTTGATGCCCTCGTAGAGGACGGCGGTGCGCACGCCCGGCCGGTCGATGACGTCGCGCTGCAGGCGTCCCGTGGCGGACGTCCCGCGCTGCGGCCGGTCGGTCTCGCTGCCGTCGCGCAGGATGCGGTTGCCGCCGAGGCCCTCGTTGAGCACGCCGATGCCGCGGCCTGCGGGGTCGGCGGCCAGCCGGCGGGCGAGGGCGTCGGTCCAGCGGGCGTTGCCGTCGAGGGTGGACTTCACGCCGTCGGTCTGCGAGTCGCCGAGCGCCACCACGGTGCCGCGCGCGCCCTTGCCCCGGACGTCGACGCCGGTGAGGAAGAACCAGGAGGTCTCGGAGCGGGTGAACGCCCCGTTGCCGGCGTCGGCCGCGTGGTCGCCCGGCTCGGAGACGTAGTTGGTCTGCTGGGCCAGCCAGTGCCAGGTCACGGGGCCGGTCGGCTTCGGCAGGTGGACGCTGACCAGCAGGTCGCGGTCGGCCGGAACGTCGAAGGCGACGGGGTCGCTGACGATCTCGGCGCCCACGGGCACCGTGGCCCCGGCGGCACCGCCGAAGGTGACCGGCCGCAGCGTGCCGGCCGCCGGCGCGGGGTTCGGTCCCGGTCCGGGCAGCGCGACGGTCGTGGTGCCGAGGGCCAGCGGGGCGCTGCCGTGGGCGTTGGAGAAGCGCAGGCGCAGCTCGCCGCCGGCGGCCGAGGTGTGCACGACCATCCGCACGGTGCGGTTGTCCAGGCCCTCCTTCGAGATGCCGTCGGGGGCGGCGGGCGCGGGGGCCGTGCCCCAGGTGCCGGTCCAGCCGCCCTTGGCGTCCGGTGCGGGCGGCGCCGCCTGCGCGGCCGGCATCCCGAGCAGCGTGCAGGACAGCAGGGCGGCGGTCGCCCCGGCCGCGGCGGCGCGCCGGCGGGTGACGCGGCTCATCAGCCCTCCTCCTCGGTGCGGCGGAAGGTGCTGACGAGGTAGGTGAGGTCCCCGACGGCCCGCGGCACCTGCTGGGAGGCGACGAGCGCGAAGCCGTACCCGCCGACGAGCTCGGTCAGCTCCTGCTCGGTGAACTCGCGGTAGAGGCGGTTGCCGGCGTTGGCGTAGAGGCCGCCCTTGCCGCCCGTCGCGTTGAAGACGGAGAGGGTCAGCAGGCCGCCGGGGCGCAGCAGTTCGCGGATGCGCCGCAGGTACGGTCCGTACGCGTCGGGGTGCTGGTGGTGGAAGCACCCGTTGTCGAGCACCGCGTCGTACTCGGCGGCGCCCGGCAGGTCGAGCGCGGCGGTGGCGAGGAAGCGGGCCCGGCCGGGGTGCTGCGCTGTGAGGGTCTCCCACTCGGGGGAGGCGACCAGGTCGATGCCGGTCACCCGGTGCCCGCCGGCGAGGAGGATCCCGGCGTCGCGGCCGTGGCCGGTGCCGATGTCGAGAACGTGCGCCTGCGCGGCGTCCGCTCCGGCCCGGGCGCGGAGGGCGTCCATGAGCAGGCGCGGGGCCTGCCGCATCGCCTCCTCTCCGGTCCAGATGTCGCGCCCGCCGGCGTAGTGCTCGACGAAGTCGGTGCGCAGGACGTCGGCGTAGCGGGCCTCGTCGAGCGGGGTGGCTTCGGTTTGCTCGACCGTGTACCGGTCGGCTATGGAGTGGCTTTCGGCCATGGGGGGACGGTCCTTAGCTGGAGCTCGGGTGGGGTGGTCGGGGCCCGGCGGGCGCGGGCAAGGGCCGCGGGGAAGGCGGGCGCAGCCCTCGCCTTCCCCGCGACCGGTCTTGCTCGCCCGCGGTCCTAGACGGCGGGCGTGTAGTACACCCGGCCGTCGTAGGACGACGCGGCGAACGCCTTGCGCTCCGCGTCCCAGGTGAGGGACGAGATGCCCGCGGTGGTCGGGCGCACGACGGCGGTCCACTCACCGGTGGTGCGGTCGTAGAGCGCGATGCGGCCGTTGTAGCTGCCGGAGGCGACCACGCGGCCGTCCGCGGAGGCGGCGACGCACTTGATCGAGTGGGTGTGCGGGGTGTCGAGCACCTCCGCGCGCTGCTCCGGGTCCCAGATGCGCAGCTTCAGGTCGCGGCTGACGCTGGCGAACCAGCCGTCGCCCAGGCCGGCGCAGCCGTTGGCGATCCGGTCGTGCGCGTCCTCGATCGTCGTGACCTTGGTCAGGTCCGAGATGCGGTACCAGGTCGCGGAGGCGTCGGCGGCCACGGAGAAGATGAGGTCGCCGGAGACCGCGACGCCCTTGACGGCGTTGGTGTGCAGCGGCAGGTCCGTCACGTGCTCGGCCTCGCCGGCGCCGGTCAGGCGCAGCAGCAGGCCCTCGCCGGTGTAGGCGCCCACCACGGCGTACGAGGCGCCGTCGCGCTCGAAGGCGGCACCGCAGTTGAGCGGGGAGCGGTGCTGGTGGAGCTCACGGCCCGTCAGGGCGTCGAAGACCTTGCCGAGCTGGCCGCCGGAGAGCACCAGGCCGCCGAGCGGGGTGAGGAAGTTGCACAGGCTGCCGGTCTCGGCGACGACCTCGCCCTCGCGGTGCACGATGCCCGCGTCGCCGATGGTCAGTGCGCCGGAGGGGGTGGGCAGCACGGCGTTGACGCCCTGGGTGGGCGCCACCTCGGCGGTGTCCCAGGTGCGGCCCTCGTAGTCGTAGCCGCGGTAACCGGCGCCGAAGGTGGCGAAGACCAGCCGGGAGCCGCCCGCGAAGGCGCAGGAGCGGGGCCAGACGTCGTCGGGCAGGGCGGTGGTGTCGCGCCGCTCGGGGATGCCGGAGGCGACGTCCCACAGCTGCATGGTGCGGTCGTAGCTGAGGCTGACCAGCAGGTTGCGGGCGTCGTCCAGCACGAGGCGCTTGATGCCCGCCTCGTGGGCCGGGAGCACGGTGCGCTCGGTGGGGCCGACGACGATGATCTGGCCCTCGTCGTTGCCCGCGAAGATGGTGCCGCCGGAGGAGATGGCGATCGTGTCGGTCTCGATGCCGTCCATGTCGAGGTCGGCGATCAGCCCGCCGGTCGCGAGCGACCAGCGCTTGATGGTGCCGTCGTCGCTGGAGGAGATCAGCTCGTCGCTGTCGCGGGCCCACTCCACCGAGATGACGTCGGCGGTGTGGCCGGCGAAGCGGGCGACGAGCTTGCCCGTGAAGTCGTAGACCCGCACCCGGTGGTCCCGGGAGGCGGTGGCTATGAGCTCCTTGGACGGGTGGAAGACCGACATCTCCACGTCGTCCTCCTGGTCGGCGAGGACCGCGACCAGGCGCAGGTCCGGCACCGTCCACAGGCGGGCGGTGTAGTCGCTGGAGGAGGTGACCAGGTGGCGGCCGTCCGGCGAGAACGCGCACTGGTTGGCCAGGTGGTCGTGGAAGGAGCGGGCGAGGGCCGTCCCGGTCTGCTGGTCCCAGCAGATGACCTGGTTGTCGTAGCCGGCGGTGGCCACGTAGGCACCCTGCCAGGCCGCGATGCCGCTGATGGGTCCCCGGTGCTGGATCACGCTGTTCCTTCCACGAGTTCGATCGAGTGGCCGCCGTACTCGGCCTTGGCCCGCAGGTAGTGGTCGTTGCGCTCGTTGCGGAAGATGCCGGTGCGCACCTGCTCCACGACCTCGATGCCGTACGAGGCGAGCTGTGCCGCCTTGTCGGGGTTGTTGGTGTGCAGCCTGATCCGCGTCACGCCGAGCGCCTGGAGCATCTGGGCGGCCGAACGGTAGTCCCGCAGGTCGTCCGAGAAGTTCAGCTCGCGGTTGGCGGCGAACGTGTCCAGGCCCTGGTCCTGCAGACGGTAGGCGTCGAGCTTGTTGTACAGGCCGATGCCGCGGCCCTCCTGGCGCAGGTAGAGCAGGACGCCGCCGGACGCGGCGAGCAGCTGCATCGACTCGGTCAGCTGCGGACCGCAGTCGCACCGCGCGGAGCCGAAGACGTCGCCGGTCAGGCACTCGGAGTGCAGCCGGACCAGCGGGACGTCCGCGATCGGTCCGAACTGCACCGCCACGTGCTCGAGCCCGTCGCCGAGCCCGGTGAACGTCACCATCTGGCCGGGCGTCCAGGCCCCGTCGGCCCGCTGCACGGGAATCTCGACGCGGGCGCGGATGCCCACGCTTCCCTCCGGCGGCTCCACCGACGCCCCGTGCAACGGGGTGTCCTCCCCATTGAGTGTTTTGGGCACTGCTTCCTCCCGTAGAACGAGCACGCCCCGAACCCCAGGGCGCTGTTCCAGCATGGATGCGGAGGGCAGCGCGGACAGCACGGTCCGTACCGGTACGGGTACCGAGATCATTTGACGCTGGTACCGAACCATCCGGTCTGTTGATTGGGAAGACCGAACCTTTCAGCGCGTCAGTTGTCGTCCAGGAATCAGGACGCTTCGGGATCTTTGGCCGGGGTTACGGCGCTGGTAAACGGGACGCCCGGTACGTCTTCCGCTTCGGTGCGGCCGCTCAGCCGCAGCATCGCCGGGGCCCGGGCCGCCCGGACGGCACCCCTCGGTTCAATATGCCTTCCGCAGCCTTCCACCACTACTCTTTCGGGCTAATCCCGCGCCGGGCGGGAACCGGCGCGGAGCCTCGCGCGGGGACCCCTCGGGCCCGTGCCGCGGCCTGCGCAACCGCCCCCCGCGGCGGCCCCCGCGCTGCTACCGTCGCGCGGCATGGAGCAGCTCTTCAGCGACGACGAACTCGCCCTCATCACGGAGGCCGCGCAGGAGTCGGGGATGGACCCGCGCGACTGGGTCCGTGCCGTGGTCCTGCAACTCCTCACCGACGACGCCTACTTGGAGGAGGAACCGCCGGCCGGCAGCGGCCACCGCCCGGCGGACGGCCGCCCGCCGTACCGGCCGGACATGGAGCACGCCGTCTGGCCGGTCACCACGCACCGCGGCTCCGGCCGGAACATGCACGAACTGCACCACGCCGGATGCTGGGTACCGAAGGGCGGCGAGGAGACCATGACCACGGCGCAGGCCCGCGAGGAGCTCCTCGCCCGCAACGCCCTGCCCTGCGAGGCCTGCCAGCCGGAACGGTTCCTTACCCCGCTGGTCTAGGAGTCCGCCGCAAGTGCTGCCGAGACGCGCGGCGGCCCGCGCACGGCCCCGCCGGGGCACCGTGCACGGGCCGCCCGTGCCCGTCTTCCCCGCCGCTATGCGACGGAGGCCGCCACCGGCTCCTCCGCCGGGGCGAGGAGCGAGGCCACGTGGCCGGCCAGGCCGCTCGCCGTCGGGTGGTTCCACAGGACCGTCACCGGCAGCCGCACGCCGAGCAGCTTCTCCAGCTGGGCGCACACCCGCATCGACATCACCGAGTCGAGCCCGAGGTCGGTCAGCGGGCGCTCCGGGTCCAGCTCGCCGGCCGGCATCTTCATCTCGCGCGCCAGCCGCCCGGTGACCTCGTCGTGGACGCGGGCGGCGAGCTCGTCCGGCGGCAGCTCGCGCCACCGCGCCGGGCCGTCCGCGGCCGGTGCCCGCGTGCCGGACGCCGCGGCCTCGTCCTCCGCGATCCCCTCGTCCGCCGCTCCGCGGTGCTCGTGGAGCGCCCCGAAGCGCGTCCCGGGCAGCCAGGCCCGCAACTGCCCCTGCTCGTCGCTGATGACGATGTCGACGGTGTCCGTCGCCGGGTCCACGAGACGGATGTCGACCCAGCCGGTCTCCGGCGCCTCGCCCACCACGCGGACCTCGCGGATGTGGGCGGGCATCCGGACGGTGGGCGGGCCGCCGTAGATGACCGGGACGATGCCGAGCGCGGCGTCCAGCAGCGGCGCCCACGTGACCTGGTCGCCGGGCACGGTGGGCGCGTGCACCCGGGCGCGGATGACGCCCTCGCCGGTGTGCAGTTCCTCGACCGTCCACGGCCAGGCGATGCCCTCCACGCCGATGGCGTCCAGGCGCCCGGTGACGACCGACGGGTCGGCGGCCGCAAGGCCCTCGGGCACCGCCACGCGGAGCATGCCCGCCGGGAACGGCGGGGCGTCGGCGGCCATCGTGGACGAGGTGGTGTGGGTGAGCCAGTTGCCCGGCCCGGCCGCCCCCGAGGGTCCCGTCGGCCGCGTGCTCAGCCGCAGCGTCAGCCCCTCCTGCACGACCTGCACCTCGCGCGGCGTCGCGAGGGCCACCGGGAACTTCAGCGAGACGTCGAACAGCGCCTTGCTGCCGCCCTGCCCCGGCGCGGCTTCCAGGAACGTGTGGATGATCGAGGAGGCGGGGACGATCGACGTGCCGTGCAGCGCGTGACCGCCGGGGAAGGGCCGTACCGAGTCGTCCAGATAGGTGTTCCAGATGCGCAGCGGCGTCGTGCCCGCCACGTCCACCGGCGGGCCGAGCAGGGTGTGCCCGGTGACGTCGTGCCCGTGGGCGGTGACGGCACCCGCGGGCAGCACCGCGTCGGTCCAGTGGCGGCGGTGCTGCCAGGCGATCGGAGGCAGCTCCGCGATCCCCCCGGCCGGGTACTGCGCGGTCCAGTCGACGGCGGCGCCGTGGCTGTGCAGGGCGGCCAGGTTCAGCAGCAGGGTGTGCAGCTCCGGCTGGTTGCGGCGGAGGCTGTGGGCGACGTGGCCGCCCGTCACCCCCAGGTGGGCCAGGGTCTCCTCGACGGAGTGGGCGACGACCGGGTGGGGCGAGACCTCCAGGAAGCGCCGGTGCCCGTCTTCGACGGCGGCGGTGACGGCCTGGACGAGGCGCACGGGGTTGCGCAGGTTGGCCACCCAGTAGCGGGCGTCGTGGCGGGCCCGCGCCCGGGGGTCGCCGAGCGCGGTGGTGTAGAGGGGCACCTCGGGCGTACGGGGCGCAAGACCGGCGAGGGCCTCGCGCAGCGCTTCGGTCAGCGGGTCCATGTGGGCGCTGTGGAAGGCGACGTCGGAGTTGACGGGCCGTACGGGTATGCCCTCCGCGCCCCAGTCGCGGACGAGCGCGGCGACCGCCTCCGCGTCGCCGGAGACCACGGTGGAGCCGGGGGAGGAGGCGATCGCGGCGCAGACCGCGGGGTTCCCGGCCAGCCGGGCGGCCGCGTCCTCGAAGGGCAGCGCGGCCATGGCCATCGCCCCTCTGCCCGCGACCCGGCGCAGGAGCGCGGACCGGCGCCCGCTGAGCCGCGCACCGTCCTCCGGGGACAGCGCCCCGGCGGCGACGGCCGCGGCGATCTCGCCCACGGAGTGGCCGATGACGGCGGCGGGCCGGTGCCCGTACGAGCGCCACACCTCGGCGAGCGCGACCTGCACCGCGAAGATCATCGACTGGGCGCGGTCGACGGCCTCGAAGTCCCCCGAGACGATGGCCTGCCGTACCGAGAAGCCCAGCTCCGTGCGGAACACCGGCTCCAGGCGGTCGATCACGTCGGCGAACACGGCGCTGCCCGTGAGGAGTTCGCGGGCCATTCCGGGCCAGTGCGAGCCGTGCCCGGAGAAGACCCACACCGCCCCGTCGCCGGAGCCCGGCCGGACGGTGCCCTCGGCGACGTTCTCCAGGTCCTCCTCCCCGGCCTCTTCGGCGGCCACGGCCCGCAGCGCGGCCACGAGCTCCGCCCGGCCGTCCGCCACGACGGTGACCCGGTGGTCCAGGTGCGAGCGCCGGACGGCCAGCGTGTGGCCGACCGAGGACAGCGGGACGTCGGGGTGCCGCTCCAGCCAGTCGGCGAGCCGGCACGCGTACTCCGCCACGCCCGCCCGGTTGCGGTAGGACAGCGGGAACAGCCGCGGCCCGCCCGGCAGCGGCTCCTCCCCGGCGCCGCTGCCCGGCTCGGGCGCCTCCTCCAGGACGACGTGGCCGATCGTGCCGCCGTAGCCGTACCCGGAGACGCCCGCGCGCCGCGGCGCATCGCCCTCGGGCCACGCCCGGTGCTCGGTGACCAGTTGCAGCCCCCACTCCTCCCACGGGATGTCCGGGCTGGGCTCGCTGGTGAGGACCGTCGCCGCCATCTCGGCGTGCCGCAGCATCAGCGTGGCCTTGATGATGCCCGCCACGCCCGAGGCCGGCTCGGCGTGCCCGATGTTCGACTTCACCGAGCCGATCCAGCAGGGATCGCCGGCCGGCCGGCCCGCGCCGAAGACCGCGTGCAGCCCGGACGCCTCGACCGGGTCGCCGAGCCGGGTGCCCGTGCCGTGCGCCTCGATGTAGCCCGCCGTCGCCGGGTCCAGGCCCGCCCGCTGCCAGGCCAGCCGGAGCAGGTCGCGCTGCGCGTCGGGGTTGGGCGCCATGATGCCGCTGGTCCGGCCGTCCTGCGCGACGGCCGTCCCCTTGATCACGGCGAGGACCCGGTCGCCGTCGCGCGTCGCGTCCGACAACCGCTTGAGGACGAGCACGCCGCACCCCTCGGCACGGCCGTAGCCGTCGCCCTCGGCGTCGAACGGCTTGCTGCGCCCGTCGGGGGAGAGCGCGCCGGCCGCCTCCAGGGTGAGGGTGTAGGCGGGGGAGAGGATGATGTTCACGCCGCCCGCGAGCGCGAGCGAGGTCTCGCCCGCCAGCAGGGACTGGCAGGCCAGGTGGACGGCCACCAGGGAGGCGGAGCAGGCCGAGTCCAGCACGAAGCTCGGCCCGTGCAGGTCCAGCACGTGCGAGACGCGGTTGGCGATGCCGGTCAGCTGGGCGCCGATGCCCGTCCAGGGCTCGATCCGGGGCAGGTCCTCCAGCAGCCGGCGCCCGTAGTCGTCCGAGCAGGTGCCGATGTAGACCCCGGCGTCGGACCCGGCCACCGACCGGGGCGCCATCCCGGCGTTCTCCAGCGCCTCCCACGCCACCTCCAGGACCAGCCGCTGCTGGGGGTCCATCAGCTCCGCCTCGCGCGGGGCGATGCCGAAGAACTCGGCGTCGAACCCGTCGACGGCGCCGATGAAGTTCCCGGGCCGCTCCGCCCTGCGCAGGGCCTCGGTGAACTCCGGGCCGATCCTGGTGTAGGCGCGCCAGCGGTCCTCCGGAGTGGATTCCACCGAAACCTTGCCGCCGGCCAGGAAGTCCCAGAAGGATTCGGGTGAGTCGATGCCGCCGGGAAAGCGGCAGCCGATGCCGACGAGCGCCACTGATTCTTGAATGGGCATGCGTGTCAATTCCGTTCGTCGCGGTGGGCGCGGATGCATGACAGGGCTTACGCACCAGTGAATTCCTGATGGCTTCTTGGCGCGTTATGCGGTCCTCGTACAACGTTCACACGCTCTGTATGGCAGGTCCATACAGGACGGCGGACGTTGTCAACTCGGAAGTGCACGGGTGCTGCCGGAGCGTCACGGCGCGGCCCGGGGAGGCGGGTTACCCGCGGTCACCCGCTGTTTCAGGCCAGGAATAGCGGCCGGTGTGCGGCCGATTTTGCAGGACGTTCGACCGTGTCCCATGATTGTGAGCGCGCGTCAGGCGGAGGCCGGCGCTTCACGAGTGCGTGGTGCACGCGTTCTCGTTGAAAGGTCAACCGGCGACGTGAGCACCGGCTCCGTGCGACCGGAAAACCCCTCCCCAGTCCATCCCTTTCCCATTCCCTGAGCTAGGCAAAGGCAGCATGCCCGTCCATCAGCTATCGGACCTCATACGTTATGTCCGTCACAACTCCCCGTTCTACGCGGACCTCTACGCGGACCTCCCGCCGGACGTCGACTGCCTCACCGATCTGCCGGTGGTCCGCCAGAGCGACTTCTGGGCGGCCAACACCCTGCACGGCAACCGCGTCCTGACCGCACCCCTGGACGAGGCCTCGGTCTTCAAGACCGGCGGCACCACCGGCGCGCCGAAGTTCTCCTGCTACACCCGGGAGGAATGGCGGGAGTTCGTCACCGCGTTCGGCCACGGCCTCGTCGACGCCGGGCTGCGCCCCGGCCACCGCGTCGCCGACCTCTTCTACGCCGGTGAGCTCTACGCCAGCTTCCTGTTCATCCTCGACTCCCTCTCCCACGCGCCCGTGAGCAGCGTCCGCCTGCCCATCGGCGGCGGCGCCCCGCTGGAGTCGACCGTCCCCACCCTGCGCGACTTCGCCGCCCAGATCGTCGCCGGCACCCCGACCACGCTGTGCCGCCTCGCCGAGCACCTGATCGCCGGCGGCGAGCAACTGCCCTCCGTCGAGCTGCTGTTCTTCGGCGGCGAGGCCCTCTTCGACGACCAGCGCCGCCTGCTGGCCGGCGCCTTCCCCAACGCCGAGGCCCGCTCGCTCGGCTACGCCAGCGTCGACGCCGGCCTCCTCGGCCGCCCCGTGCCCGGCCCCGACGCCCGCACGCACCGCGCCTTCACCCCGCACACCGTCGTCGAGATCCTCGACGACGCCACGGACGAGCCCATCCGCGAGGCCGGCCGCCCCGGCCGCGTCGTCGTCACCCAGCTCTTCCGCCGCCTCATGCCCGTCATCCGCTACCCCGCGGGCGACCGCGCCGAGTGGACCGACCCCGAGGCGGGCGTCTTCCGCATCCTCGGCCGCGCCGAGGAGGGCGTGCGCGTCGGCCCCGTCTCCCTCTACTCGCAGGACGCCCAGGCCGCCGTCACCGCCGCCGACACCGGAGGCCGCGTCGTCGGCATGCAGCTCGTCGTCCGCCGCTGGGACGGCCGCGACGGCCTGATCCTGCGCCTGGCCACCGCTCCGGGCGACGAGGACCCCGCAGGCCTGGACGTCCTCGCCAAGTCCGCCGTGGCGGCGCTCGAAGAGGCCCGCCCCTTCTACCCCGACGCCGTCGCCACCGGCTTCGTCCACCCCCTCTCCGTCGAGTGGGTGCGCCACCGCGACCTCGCCGTCAACCCGCGCTCCGGCAAGCTCGTCCGCGTCATCGACGAAAGGCCCACGGCATGACCGCCGCCCCCGCGGCCGGCCGCAAGCTGCCGCTCGTCCTGCGCAACCGCGCCTTCGGCGCCGTCTGGCTCGGCCAGGTGCTCACCCAGGCCGCGGTCCGCATGTTCCAGGTCGGCGTCTCCTGGTGGCTCGTCGCCTACGCCGTCTCCGGCGGCAACGGCCTCGCCTCCGGCCTCTTCATGGCCGTCAGCACCGTGCCCGCCGTGGCCCTCGCCCCCGTCGTCGCCCGCGCGATCGGCCGCTTCGCCCACCGCTCGGTGCTGCGCACCGCGGCCGGCGCCGCCGCCGTGGCCGCCACGGCCCTCGCCGCCTGGGCGTACGCGAGCGACCTGCCGATCGCCGCGGCCTACGCCGCGACCCTCGCGCTCGCCACCTGCCAGGCCTTCTTCGACCCCTGCCTGACCACCTCCGTCCCCGAACTCGTCGACGACGAGGACATCGAGGCCGCGACCGGCTTCGAGCTGTCCACGCAGTCCCTCGCGAGCCTCGGCGGCGCCCTCCTCGGCGCGCTCATCGTCGACGGCGCCGGCATCCCCGGCCTCGCCGCCGGATGCGCCGCGGCCTACGCGGCCGCCGCCCTGCTCATCGCGACCGTCCGGTTCCGCACCCCCGCCGGAGCCGGCGACGACGCGGAAGCGGGCGAAGCGGCCGGGCCGCGTACGCTCCGCCAGGTCCTGGCCGGGCTCCCCTTCGTCCGCGCCATCCTGATCTGCTTCACCGCGGCCAACCTCTTCACCACCGCCGTGTTCGTCATCATGCCCCTCTACACCAAGTCGGTGCTGCACGGCGACGGCGCCACGGTCGCCCTGCTGGAGGCCTCGCTCGGCACCGGCACGCTCATCGGCTCCTTCACCGGCGCCCGCGTCCCCGGCCGGCCCACCGCCGTCGGCTCCGCCTGCCTCGGCGCGATGGCCCTCGCCCTCGCCGTCCCCGGCCTGTTCGGCTCGCGGCCCGTCATCGCGGGCGCCCTCGCCGTCACCGGCTGGTGCGTCGGCGTCATCGGCGTGCGCTTCGTGGCCCTCTTCCAGCGCCTGGTGCCCGCCGCCGACAAGCCCGCGTTCTTCGCCGTCATGCAGGCCGTGCTCGGCGCGACCTTCCCCGTGGCCTCCCTGCTGTTCGGCCTCCTGGGCGACCACCTGTCGGCCCGGACCCTGTGCCTGATCCAGGCGGCCGGCCTCGTCCCCGCGGCGCTCGCGCTGGCGCTGCTGCGTGAGCCCGCCCCGGCCGTGGAGACCCCCGGGCCCGGCGCACAGGCACCCGTGCCGGCCGGCGCCGCCGCAGGAGGCGCGAGATGAGCGCCCCCGCCGTCCCAGCCGTCGAGCAGGCCGCGCCCGGCGACATCGCCGAGCTCCGCCAGCTCTACTACGCGGTCTACGGGCCGCACTACCCCACGGCGCTCGGCACCGACCCCGCCGTGATGGCCCGCCTCATCGAGGACCCGCACACCCTCTGGCTCGTCACCCGCTGCCCGCGCACCGGCGCCCTCACCGGCTCCGCCGCGGTCCACGGCGAGCCCGGCAGCCGCCTCGGCCGCCTCGAAGGGCTCGCCGTCCACCCCGCCGAGCGCGGCTCGGGCCTCGCCGGCCTCCTCACCGACGCCCTGTGCCGGCGCACGCTGGACGCCGGCCGCCTGGACTCGGTCTACGCCACGGTCCGCACCGTCAGCGCCGGCCCCCAGCGCGTCGTCAGCCGCAACGGCTTCCGCCCCATGGGCGTCCTGCCCAACGCCGTCGACGTCCACAGCCGCGAGAGCCTCGCGCTCTACGCGCGTTACTCACCCGGCGTGCTGGAGCGCCGCGCCCCCGTCGCCGAAGTGCCCGAAGCGCTCCTGCCGCTGCTGCGCACCGCGGAGCGGACCCTGGGCATCAGCTACGAGGGCACCCGCGCCACCGCGACCGCACCGGCCCCGGCCGCGCCGGAGGCCGCCGAGCTGGAGATGATCGAGGCCCCGGCGTTCGTCCGCCGCCGCTTCCGCGACCGCTTCCCCGACGCCGGCCGCTGGTTCTACCCCCTGCACACCCCCAACGTGCTGCTCGTGCCCGGCGACGGCAGCTTCGAGGTCTACGCCTGCCTCAACCGGGCCGGCGGCTACTGCGCCCTCGTCGCCGCCCACCCCGGCCCGTCCGCCGCGGCCGCCCACCTCGAACCGGTCACCCGCGCCCTGACCCGCGCCGGCGCCGGCTACGTCGAAGCGCTGCTCCCGCTGGACCGGCACGACCTGCTCTCCGCCGGCCTCGCCCAGGGCTTCATCCCCAGCGCCCTCTACCCGGCCATGCGCCGCGAGGGCGACGGCTTCCACGACTACGTCGTGATGTCCCGGACCACCGAGCAGATCGACTTCCGCGGCCTGGTCGCCGACGCGGCCCTGCAGCCCTTCCTGGATTCCTACGTGTCGGCCTGGGCGTCGACGTATCTGCCCTCACGCGAGGTTGCCTCATGACACTCACCGCACCCCTCAACCCCCATCTCGCCCCGGTCACCGTCCCCGACCCGGACGCGCTCGCACACGTCCAGCGCCTGTGCGACCTGACCGACCCGTACGCCTGCGGCCCCGCCGAGGAGGAGCTGTTCGCCGCCGCCATGGCCGAGAGCCACGCCTGGCACCGCGAGCGCTCGCCGTTCTTCCGCGACCTCCACGCGGCCACTGCCGAGGATGCGCCCTACCGCGCGCCCCTCGTCCACGCGAACTTCTTCAAGCGCCACGAAGTGCTGTCCATCCCCCGCGAGGACGTCCACCTGCACCTGACGTCCTCCGGCACCACCGGGCAGAAGTCGCAGATGTTCTTCGACGAGTGGACCATCCGCTCCGCCCAGCGCATGGTCGCCCGCATCTTCGAGCGCAACGGCTGGATCACCCCTGACCAGCCGGTCAACTACCTGCTCTACAGCTACGAGCCCGCCCGCGACCTCAAGCTCGGCACGTCCTTCACGGACAACTACCTGTGCGACTTCGCCCCCGCGCGCCAGGTCGAGTACGCCCTGCGCAACACCGGCGGCGGCCACGAGTTCGACCCCTTCGGCTGCATCGCCGCGCTGCGCCGCTTCGCCGAGGACGACGCCCCCGTGCGCATCCTCGGCTTCCCCGCCTTCCTCTGGTTCACCCTGGAGCGCATGCGCGCCATGGGCCTGCCGCCCCTGCAGCTGCCCGAGGACTCGCTGATCATCCTCGGCGGCGGCTGGAAGGGCCACACCGACCAGCAGATCGGCAAGCACGAGCTCTACGCCCGCGTCACCGAACAGCTCGGCGTCCCCTCCGAGCGGATCCGCGACACCTTCGGCTCCGTCGAGCACTGCATCCCCTACATCGAGTGCTCCCACCACAACCTGCACGCGCCGGTGTGGTCCCGGGTGTTCATCCGCTCCACCCGCACCCTCGAACCGCTGCCGTACGGCGAGAAGGGCTACCTGCACCTCGTCTCCCCGTACATCACCTCCGTGCCCGCCCAGAGCGTCGTCATGGGCGACCTCGCCTCCCTCCACCCCGGCGAGGAGTGCGGCTGCGAGCTGGGGACGCCGTGGTTCACCATCCACGGCCGCGCCGGAGTGAGCCGCAACAAGAGCTGCGCGGTGGCCGCCGCCGAACTGATGAAGGGCATGTCGTGAACCAGTCCCAAACGCACCACCACTACTGGCAGGGCGCCTTCATCGGCGACGACGAGGCCGCACGCCGCCTCGAAACCCTGCCCGCCGCCGTCGAGCAGGCGCTCGCCGCACCGCTCGACACCGAAACCCTCCTCGCCGCCTGCGACACCCTGGCGAAGGCCCTGCGCGACCCGGCCCACCCGGTCCGCGCCCGCCTGGCCCCCCACGTGCCCGCCGGCGAGGACGCCGGTCTGCTGCTCGGCGAGCTCGCCGCCTTCCTCGACCGCGGCGCGCTCAGCCGCAAGCTCCGCCGCGAGCTGGGCGGCACCGCCCCGCAGCGCCTGACCCGCCCCGACGCCAAGGAGACCGTCTACGAGGCGTGGGCCCCCGTCGGCCTCGTCGCCCACATCGCCCCCGGCAACGCCGCCACCGTCGCCCCGCTCAGCCTGATCGAGGGCCTCCTCGCCGGCAACGTCAACGTCCTCAAGACGAGCAGCGCCGACACCCTCCTCGCCCAGCACCTCCTCGCCGAGCTCGCCGCCCTGGACCCGACCGGCGCCGTCGCCGAACGCGTCATCGTGCTGCGCTTCTCCTCCAGCCGTCAGGACTGGCTGAAGCTCATGTGCGCCCCGGCCGACGCCGTCGCCGTCTGGGGCGGCGAAGCGGCCGTCGAAGGAGTCGCCGCCCACGTCCCGCCGGGCGCCCGCCTCGTCGAGTGGGGCCACAAGATCTCCTTCGCCTACCTCACGCGCGACGCGTGGGCCGACGAGGCGACCCTGGCCGCCCTCGCCGCCGACGTCTGCCTATTCGAGCAGCAGGCCTGCTCCAGCCCCCAGGTCGTCTACCTCGACACCGAGGACACCGACGAGGTCTTCGCCTTCGCGGAGCGCTTCGCCGCCGTGCTCGCCGGCATGCCCCCGGCCGAGGGAGAGCCCCTCGACCCGGCCGAGGAGGCCGAGCTCACCACCACCGAGCTCATCGCCCGCCTGGAGGAGCACCTCGGCCTGACCCGGGTCATCGCGGCCCCCGACGGCTCCTGGCGCGTCATGGCCGACACCCGCCCGGCCCTGACCGCCTCCCCGCTGCACCGCAGCGTGTGGGTCAAGCCCCTGCCCCGCAAGGGCCTGATCGGCGCCCTGCGCCCCATGCGCCGCTACCTGCAGACCGCCGGCATCGCCGGCAGCCGCACCGACGTCGCCGAGCTGTCCGCGACCGTCCTGGCGGCGGGCGCCACCCGCGTCACCCCCGTCGGCGCCATGACCGCCGGCTACTCCGGCGAACCCCACGACGGCGTCTACGCCCTCCAGCGCTACAGCCGCCGCGTCGCCGTCCAGGCCGACGAGCGCTTCGCCACCACCGCCTGCCTCGACGACCTGGCCCGCGCCGCCGTCTTCCCGGCGCCCACCGGTCCGCTGCTGGACAAGGCCGCCGTCCAGGACCTCAACCGCGGCGTCGCCCGCGGCGACGCCGAGCTGTACTTCCGCAGCGGCGGCAGCACCGGCGCCCCCGCCCTGTCCCTCTTCAGCTGGGACGACTACGACACCCAGATGCACGCCGCCGCCCGCGGCCTGCTCGCCGCCGGCTACGACCCCGCCCGCGACCGCACCGCCAACCTCTTCTACTGCGGCGGCATGTACGGCAGCTTCATCAGCTTCTTCTCCATCCTGGAGCGGCTGGGCGGCGTCCAGATACCCATGGCCGCCGGGCCCGACCACCGGGCCACCGCCGAGGCGATCGTCGCCCACGACGTCGACACCCTCTTCGGCATGCCCTCCTACCTCTGGCAGCTCCTCCACGAGGAGCAGGACGCGCTGCGCGCCTACGGCGGCATCCGCAAGATCTTCTACGGCGGCGAGCACTTCACCGAGGAACAGCGCCGCACTCTCGCCGAGACCTTCGGCATCGAGGTCATCCGCTCCATCACCTACGGCAGCACCGACCTCGGCCCCCTCGGCTACCAGTGCACCGAGAGCACCGGCAGCGTCCACCACCTCCACGCCGACCTGCACACGCTGGAGATCCTGGACGCCGCCGAGGACCGGCCGGTGGAGCCGGGGGAGACCGGGCGGCTCGTCTTCACCACCCGTGCCCGGCGCGGCCAGCACCTCGACCGCTACGTCATCGGCGACATCGGCCGCGAACTCCCCGGCCGCTGCCCCTGCGGCAGCCACGCCCCCCGGTTCGAACTCCTCGGCCGGCTCGGGGACGTGATGCGCGTCGCGACGTACTTCCTCAACTACCGCCGTTTCGTGACGATCGCCGAGGAGAACCTGCGCTTCGTGGGCGAACTGCAGATCGTCCTGGGCAACGACGGCCCGCGGGAGAGCCTCACCGTCCGCATGGAGCGCACGCCGTCGACGGACGCGCACGCGGCCCGCGAGGCCTTCCTCGCCGGCTACCCCGAACTGCGCACGGCCGTCGAGGAGAAGCTCCTCGACCTCACCGTCGAAACCGTCGACGGAGCGTCCCTGGACCGCACCCCGGCCAGCGGCAAGCTGCGCACGGTGGTGGACAACAGGTAGCGGGGTGCCCCGCGCCCCTTTAGGGGCGCGGGGAACTGCGCGACCAGCCACGGACGACCCGCAGTTATCCAACCGCGCCTCCGGCAGAATTCCGCACCGGCCAGTCGGCCGCAAACGCCCGCGCGGGGTTCGCAACGAACACCCGCCGGGCGAAATCCTCGCCGAGTTCCTCCGCCAGCGCCGGCCAAATCCCGCGCAGCAGATACGACATACCGGGGCCGCCCGCCGCCGCACGGGCGGCCGCCGTCGTGGTGTCACCGCCCAGCAGCACCCGGTCGGCGTGCCCCGCCTCGGCGAGGGCGGTCAGCGCATCGAACAGGCGCCAGTCCGTGGCGTGATGGGCACGCGAAGGCCCGTCGAAGGCGAGGAAGGCCCCTTCCCGGGCGGCCCGGAGGTGAACCCGCACGTCCGGGAACCGGCCGAGGTGGCCGAGCACGACCCGGCCCGGCGGGACGCCCAGCTCCCCGCACAGCAGGTCCAGCACCTCCGCCGCCCCCGTGCCGAGTTCGAGGTGCACGGCGACGGCCGCACCCGTCGCGTGGTGCGCCTGCGCGGCCGCGGCCATGACGTGCCGCGCGTGCGCGTCGAGGCCGTGGAATCCCCCGGCGACCTTCACCAGCCCGGCCCGGACCGGCCCCTCCGTCAGATCCCGGACGAACAGCTCAGCGAGCCGGTCCCGGTCGCGCTCCAGGTACTCCGGTGCGTAGTGCACCGCCTGGTGCAGCCCCGTCGCGGCGACCACGTGCACCCCCGTCGCCGAGGCCAGCGCCGCGAGGTCCGCCCGGCGCCGCCCCATCCCGCGGGGCGTCCACTGCACCACCGCCCGCCCGCCGAGCCGGCGGAAGGCCCGCAGCTCCTCGCCCGCCGCGTCCGCGTCGTCCAGTTCCTGGCCGGGCAGCCGGGGGCTGCGCAGGAAGAGGTGGTCGTGCGCGTCGCAGACGCCCAGCTCCGACGCGGGGACGTCCCCCAGAACGGTCCGTACGACAGGCCCCATGATGTCTCCTCACCCAGGCGCGTAACGCCTCACCCGTTACATGATCAACGCGATCACTGTAACGGGTGAACCGTTACGATGTCCGTATGACCGACGAAGATCGCCTGGCCTTCCGCTTCGACTGCGGTGCCACCTGGCTCAACCTGCTCGCCACCCGCGGCCGGCACTTCAGCGCGCACCCGGTCGAGCGCCTGGCCACCCCCGGGCGGCTGGCGGAGTGGCTCGGCCGCAGCGAACTGCAGCCCGCCCGGCCGCCGGGCGCCGCGGACCTCGCACAGGCCCACGCCCTGCGGGAGACCTTGCGGCCCCTCGCCCTGGCCGTCGCGGAGCAGCAGCCCCCGCCCGCCGGGGCCGTGGCCGAACTCACCCGCTTCCTCGGCGAGTCGGCCGATCCCGTACGGCTCGTCGCGGCCGAGCGGCTGCTGCGCGAACCGCCGGCCACCGCCGGGGCGGCCCTCGCCCGCATCGCCCGGCAGGCCGCCGACCACCTCACCGGCCCGGAGCGGCACACCCTGGCCGTCTGCCCCGAATCCGACTGCCGCGGCGTCTTCGCCAACCCCACCGGCCGCCGCCGCTGGTGCCCTTCCCCGTCCTGCGCGACCCGGGGCCGCGTCCGGGCCCACCGTGAACGCCGCCGCACGGCCGGCGAAGGCGCGTAAAGGCCGCGGCGAGTAAATCGCCCGTGGCGCCCGGAGTGCATTTTTGTCGGTACTGCCGGGCTGAAACCCCCGCCACCGGGATGCTCTCGACGAAATCAGACGGCGGCGGACAGACGGCGCATCGAGCCCGGTGGGCGCCAACGGCCCCGGATCGTAAAGCGCGTAAAGAACGTTTCAAGAAGACCAAAGGTAGTTGCGGGCTACACGGGCATCTTGGTTTAGTGATCACGAGGCGGGCCGCACGGGCGGGCCCCATGCGATCCGCGTACGTCAACAGCCGTGACGGTCGGGGGAAGACTGCCGTGAGCATGTCCGAAGTTTCAGATCGGAGTTCCGGCAGGGCTCTGTCCTCGCTGAACCGGTATCCGTCCCGGCCCACGTCGACGCGGCCACTGCGCCCGCCTGTCTTCTTCCCGGCTTCGACACCGAACTGAATAGTGCGGCGCAACGATGTCGTATGCCGCCGCCCTTTGATCTCCCTCACCGAGGACCGTCCTTCATCGGCACGGTCTCATTCGGGCTGCCCGTCCTCCGGGCATCCTCATAGCCGCCGAGGCTGATTCCGAAGATCCGCCATAACGGCCTCTCCCATGTTCCGGACCCACTTGAGGCGCGCATCGCGCCGTCCTCAGGTGACCAACAAGCAGAGAGTCATGCAATGAACCAGAGGCGCACACCCCTCCCGCAGTCCGGCCAGCACACGATCATGGACTGCACGGTACGTGACGGGGCTTACTCCGTTAATTTCCAGTTCGACATGAAGACCATTGAAACCCTGCTCACCGAGATCAGCGCGGCGGGCGTGGAATGGATCGAAGTCGGCCACGGCCTGGGCATCAGGGGCAACACGATCGCCGAATCCAACATCACCGACCTGGAATGGTGCGGGATCGCTTCCCGGCTGCTGCCCGAGGACTGCAACTGGGGCATGTTCGCGGTGGCGGACTACACCTATCCCGCGGATCTGGAACCGCTGGCCGACGCCGGAATGAAGTACACCCGCATCGGGTCCGACATGACGTCGTACGAGAACGTCTACAAGCACGTCGCCCGCGCCAAAGAGCTCGGTCTGACGGTCTTCGTCAACCTGATGAAGTCCCATGTCTACGACACCGAAAAGGCCGTGGAGATCGCCGCCCGGATCGAGGACTCCTGCGAACCCGACGGTCTGTACTTCGTCGATTCCGTGGGACAGTTCCTCCCCGAGCGCACGGCGCAGCTCTTCAGCGAGGCATCGCGCCGGCTGAAGACGCCGCTGGGCTTCCACGGGCACAACAACCTGGGCCTGGCCAACGCCAACTCCCTGGCCGCGACCAACAACGGCGCCGCGATCGTGGACTGCACGCTGGCGGGGCTCGGCCGGGACGCCGGCAACGCCGTCCTGGAGCACATGGCCGGGGCGCTGGAGCTGCAGGAAGGCAAGCGCATCTACAACACCGATGCGCTCGCCCACACCAGCGAGCACTGCGTCTCCCGGCTGGAGACGCTCAAGGCCGACCGCGAGCTGCAGGTCCTCGGCGCCATGTACGGGCTGCACTCCAAGAACTTCCCCGCCATCACGGCAGCGGCCGAAAAGTACTCGCTCAGCCCCAAGCAGCTGATGGAAGCGGTGAAGCCGACGGCCTATCAGAGGGACCTGTCGAGCAGCGACATCGAAGCCATTGCGCAGTCCTTCTCCGAGACGGAGTGAGAAAGTGAACGTGAAGGTCTACCCGTACCCGGTCGATCAGCAGCAGGACGTCATCCTCGAGGATCACGACGGCTACAAGGCCTCCGCCCGCCGGCTGGCGAGCACGCTGAACGAGCCGTTGCCGACCGACCTCGCCCAGCTCATCGCGACGGAGAAGCTCCCCCTCCTGGTCGAGGCGTTCCGCGCGCACCGCGCCGCGGGCCATGACGGCATCGACCTCGGACAGGTCTCCCTCAAGAACTCCCTGATGCTCTCGTCCATCCCCCAGATCTGGGGCGCGGGGCTCAACTTCCTCGCTCATGCCAAGGACCTGGAAGCGACCCAGGACGACTTCCCGGGCTCGTACAACCGCCCCTACACCTGTGTGATCGCCAACGGCGACGCCATCAGGATCCCGCGGCAGTCCTCCCGCGTCACCGCCGAGGCGGAGCTGGGCGTCGTGCTGGGCAGGACCTGCAAGAACGTCTCCGCCGAGGACGCGTTCGACTACGTCCTCGGGTTCACCACCAGCCTCGACATGACGGACGAGGGCGCCCTCCGGCAGAACCTCCGGTACATCGCGTGGAGCAAGGGCTTCGACACCTTCGCGAGCATCGGACCGTCCCTGGTCCTGCGGGACCGGGAGCAGTTCGAGGACCTCAAGGACATCCGCATCACCACCTACCGGAACGACGAGGTCGTCGCGAGCAACACCGTCAGCAACATGAAGTACAGCATCGGTCAGCTCATCGAGTACTTCTCGGCCGGCCGCACGCTCCCGGCCGGCACCGTGATCTCGACCGGAACTCCCGGCGCCGCGGTGATCAACCCGGGCGACACCGTTCGCGCGGAGGTCTCCGGCATCGGCGTACTGGAGCACCCCGTCGAAGCGGCCTGAGCACAGAACCACGAGTTAAGGACTGAGAATGGTATTCACGGCCGAGCACTTCGACAGCCTTGCCGAACAGGGCTACTGCGTGATCGAGAACTACCTCGACCAGGAGACCGTGCAGCGGCTGCGCACCGTCTCGGAGGACATCCTCTCGCGCGGTGACGGCACCATGCCGCCGAGCCTCTTCCTGGAGAGCGACGAGCTGAAGAACGCTCTCTTCTCCGCGAAGTTCGACGAGATGGTGGCCGATCTCAACAACAAGGCCGGTTCGCTGCTGCTCTACCCGAACTTCACCGTCCGGAAGGCGCTGCTCATCGGCTGGCACATCGATGACCGCATGCTGTCGAAGCCGGTCAACAAGCCCGGTGACTTCCCCGCGATCCTGATGTTCAACATCTTCCTGCAGGACAACGACGCCGTCCACGGCGGCGGCATGGACATCGTCCAGGGGAGCCCCCTGCGCACCCGGGAAGAGCGCGAGGAAATCGTGAGCACTCACGAGTACACGCAGGAGAACACGGTCGTGAGCAAGGCGGGCGACCTGGTCATCTTCGACTACCGCGCCGTGCACCGCGGAACCCACCCGCAGACCGAGTCCGACGTGGCCCGCCTCGCTCTGCAGTGGACGCTGTCGGTCGGTGACGCGGTCACCCAGGACTACCTCAAGTACCTGCGCGCCCGGCTGACGAAGAAGCTGCACATCTCCGACTACACCAACCACAAGGCGAGCAACTTCTTCGCCGACCTGCCCAACATCACCCGGGAACTGATCGAGAAGTCCTGCGGCAGGCCCGTCTTCTCCGAAGGTCTCGGATACCGCGGCCTGTCCGACATCGTGGAAGGGGACCCTCGCTGATGCCGAACGTAGCGCGGGTGATCCTGGATTCCCTGTGGGACGAGGGTGTTTCGGCATTCTTTATGGTCCCGGGGAAGATGATCAATGCGTTCATGTCGAACTACCGCGACGCCGACCGCGAGGGAAATCCCCGGATCGCCCCCGTGATCGCCGCCAACGAAGGCGGTGCGACGGCGATGGCCGACGGATACGCGAGAGCCGCGGAGCGGCCCGGCGTGGTGATGGCGCTGGACGGCCCGGGCGTGGCCAACAGCGTCGGCATATTGATCAATGCGAGTGCGGACCGCTCGCCCGTCATCCTGCTGTCGGGACACATTCCCCGGGGCTTCGACGCCCACGACGCGCTGCAGGACGTGACGCCGACGGGCATCGACATGGCGGCAGTGCTGGAGCCGGTCACCAGCTCGTCACTGCAGGTGCGCAGCGACGAGCACCCCATCCGGTACTGGAACCGCACGCTGAAGAAGCTCGTCGAGCACCCGACGCGCCCGGTGTACCTGTCCTACGCCGCGGACGTGCTGGCAGCGGACAGCACCGAATCCGCCATCAGCACCAGCGCGTTGTCGGCTTCGCGCACGACGTGCGACCAGCAAGAGCTCGACGGCGTGCTCGCCACGATCAACGCGTCGGAGAGCGTCTCCGTGCTGATCGGTTCGCACGCCAACAAGCGGGACGTCCGGAACATGCTGACTCGGCTGTCGGGGACCCACGACATCCTCGTCGGCTCCACCGTGGACGCCAAGGGAGCCTTCACCGAGAGCCACCCGAACAGTGTCGGCGTGTTCGGGTACTCGGCCAACCTGCGGGCGACCGAACTCTTCACCCGGCAGACCCCCGAAACAGTGCTGTTCCTGGGCTGCCGCCCCACGCAGTTCAACACCAGCGCCTACGACGCCCGGCTGTCCAGCGCGCGCAACGTCATCGAAGTGACGTCCTCGGTCGAGGACATCGGCAACTTCGCCCCGGGCTCCCGGACGCTGCTGTGCGACGAAGCGCTGTTCCTGGAGCGGTGGGAGGCCTCCTTGGCCGGCAATCCGGCCGGCGAGGCGTTCCCCGGGAACGCGGCGCTGCGCGAGCGCGCCGAGCGCACGCCGCTGTGGGAGCCCATCCCCGAGGACACCGAGGCGATGCACCCCGCGCGTGCGGTGCTGTCCTTGAACACGTGGCTGAAGGACCGCTGGTGCGTCGCGGACATGGGCAACCACCGGTCCTTCGCCACGCACTACTGGACGACGCACATCGACGCCGGCTTCTACTCCAGCACCAACATGGGGGTGATGGGCTGGGCCTTCGGCGCCGGCATCGGGGTGTCGTTCGCCCGCGAAGAGCCCGGTCTCGTCATGTCGGGCGACGGCTGCGCGCTGATGAACGGCATCGAGATCCAGACCGCCGTCCGGTACCGCCGGAACATCATCTTCGCGATCTTCGACAACGCCGGTTACGGCGCGACGCACATGAACAACAGGCAGAACCTCCCGGAGCTGAGCCTGCTGCCGGATCACGACTGGGTGAAGTTCGCCGAGTCCGTCGGGGCGGAGGGCTTCCGGGTGACATCGGCCGACGAGCTGGACGCCGTCGCCGAGAAGATCAAGGACAGCGACGGTGTCCACGTCCTGCACATCATCGTCGACCGCGACTCCGGCACCCCGGCGCAGTCGTACCGGGAGAACCTGAAGTCCTTCGCCCGGTCGAGAAAGGCGAGCAATGCATAGTACGGCCCGTCCGGCACGGATCTGAGATGCGCACGGCACACACAACGAGGTAGGCGGCGGAGATGTCTGGTGCGAAGGCGAAGTTTACGAGCAACGAAGTGCGCGTACTCTTCTTCGCTTTTTTCAGTGTTGTCATCGGCTTGATGGCAGTCGATTTTTTCAACCCGTCTCTCCCGGCCATCCAGAAGGACCTGGCGGTCGGTCAGGGCACCATGAAGAACCTCATCGTGTTCTACATGATGGTCCTCGGACTGGCGCAGTTCTTCTACGGCAGTTTCTCCGACGCCAAGGGCCGCAAGACGGCCCTGGCGACGGGACTCGGGGTCGCGGCGGTGGGTCTGTTCGTGGGATACACCGCCCACAGCATCGTCGCGCTGGACATCTCCCGCGTGCTCACCGCGCTGGGCACCGCCTCGTGCACCGTGATCTCCCGGGCGCTGATCGTCGACACCCTGCAAGAGCCCGGAAAGCTGCGTAAGGCGTTCTCCTACTTCTCGATGGCAAGTCAGCTGTCGCCGGCCCTGGCTCCCCTGATCGGCAGCTTCATCGGTGTCCACTTCGGCTGGCACGTGCAGTTCCTGCTCTTCGCCGCGGCGGTCGTCGCCGGGCTGGTCATGATCGCCGTGCTCATGCCGGAGACCCATCCGGCGGCGGCGCGCGGCCAGGGCCCGACGGGCCGGGTGCAGGCCTATACAACCGTCCTCAAGAACGTCAACTTCACGTCGTACAGCATCGCCTCGGCGCTGATCTTCTCCTTCACCATCGCGTTCTACGCGACGGCGCCCTTCGCGTTCGACGCCCTGGGTGTCAGCCCGGTGGGCAACAGCCTGTTCTACATCCTCTACGCCGCGTCCATCATCTGCGGCTCGTTCTGCAACAGCTGGATCAGCTGGTCGCCGACGGACACCTACATCAGGGGACTTGCGGCATACCTGGTGATATTCGTGGTCTCGGCGTTCTCGGACCTGGACAGCAGCCTGGTGAAGATCGGTGTGTTCTCGGTGGCGCTGGGCTTCATCTCCGGCCTCATCGCCCCGCTCACCCTGACCCTCAGCATGACCACGGTCGAAACGTCACGCGGCGCGGCCAGCGCGGTACAGGGCGCCATCAAGATGTTCTTCACCGGTGTGCTGCTGCTGGTGTTCGACAGTGTGGTCATCACCGGTTTCACCGCCATCGATCTCATTTTCATCGGGTTCGCGGTGGCGCTCCTGGCGCTGCACCTCTTCACAGCCGCCGCCAACCGAAAGGAAAAAGTCAGTGCGTAACACGAAGGCCCTGGTGCTGGGCGGGACATCAGGCATCGGCCTGGGCATCGCGCGGAGTCTCGCCGCGCACGGCGCGGCCGTGACCATCGCGAGCCACGACCAGGGGAAGGCCGACCGGACGGCGGAGACCATCGCGGTGCCGGCCGGCACGGCGAGCGTGTCCGGGATCGGTCTCGACCTTTCCCGCCCGGAAGGCATAGCGGACACCCTGCGGCGGCACGGGAAGGATTTCGACGTCGTCGTGCTCAACGGCCCGGGATACCGGCCCGGGAAGGTCGACGCCGTGACGGCGGACGACTTTTCGCAGGCGTACAACTCGATGTTCCTGTCGCTGCAGCAGGTGGTCGACTCGGTTGTCGGCAGCATGAAGAAGAAGCAGTGGGGCAGGCTGCTCTACGTCTCTTCCAGCTCGGTGATCGTGCCCATCCACGAGCTTGCCGTGTCCTCCGTGGTGCGCGCAGCGGTGAATTCGTACATGAAGCTGCTCGCGAACGCACTCGCCCCGGACGGGATCACGGTGAACTCGGTCATTCCCGGCCGTATCGACACCCCGCGGGTGCAGGCGGTCGACGCGGTGCGGGCACGGGCCCGGGGCGTGACCGCCGAGCGGATCCGGGAGGGAGCGGAGAGCCTCATCCCGGTCGGCAGGTACGGCACGCCGGAGGAAATAGGGGAGCTGGCCGCCTTCTTGTGCTCGGACCGGGCCCGTTACCTCACGGGTTCCGCCTTCCGCTGCGACGGGGGAATGACCGCCGCGCTGTGACCTCCCTTGCCCGGTGAACGTCCCATCCGGCACCGGCCGGATGGGACGTTCGTGCGACGAGGGAGGGGACGAGCCCGCGACCCCGGTGTCCCGTCAGGCCACCGGCCGCCCGCCGGCGGCCTGCACCGGCGTGCGCAGCAGCGTCGCCAGCCGCGTGCCCGACGTGCCCAGGCCGGTCGGGGTGCCCACCGGTGGGGCGGAGACCGCGGGAGGCGCGGCCTTGTGGCGGAGGAGGTCCTCCTCGCGGTAGCGGCGGCAGCCGTGGTGCCAGTTGAGGATCCCGGCCATCCAGTCCTGCAGTTCCTGCGCGTACTGCCGGAGACCCGCGCGGGCCTCCTCGTCCAGCTCGAAGTCCTCGAAGAGGACCGGCAGCTGGTGGTCGACCACGTGCTGGAACTCCCGCATCCGCGAGGCCAGGAGGTCGCTCACGATGCCCAGCGCCTCCTCGCGCCCGCAGTCGAAGAAGTTCTCGACGACCAGCACGCAGTTGTGGATCTCGCCCTCGAACTGCACCTCCTTCTGGTACGAGAAGATGTCGTTCATCAGGATGGCGTAGTCCATGGCCGCGTTCTCCATGGCCTGGACCGGCTGGGTGCCGTAGATCTCCGGCGGCACGGCCGCGCCGAGGCCGTTGCGGCAGAGCGTCAGGGTCATCTCGGAGCCGAAGGTGTGGCGGCGCATCTCGATGTAGTCGACGGGCTCGGGGATGCGGTGCTGCTTCTGGTTCCACAGCTCCCACACCCACGCGTCGAGCATCGTCCTGACGGCCGTGCGCAGCCCGGCGCGCTCCTGCGCGGTCATGGCCCCGGTGGTGCGCGCCCACAGGTCGGCCAGCCCGTACTCGAGGACGTGCTCCGGGGGCGGGGTGACGGCGGAGTCCACCGGCATGAACTGCAGGAGCCGCTCCGTGCAGGCCTGTGCCGCGGCCAGGCCGGCCGCGCCCGTCTGCCCGCCGAAGACGGCGGGGTAGTAGTCGTCGCCGTACGTGCCCCAGGTCAGCCAGTCGGTCGCCACGTCGAGCTCCTCGGCGGTCCCTTCGGGGTGGAGACCCGCGGAGCAGAGCGCGAAGTCGTAGTCGGCGAGCTTCTCCTCGGTCCACAGCCCGGAGCCGGGGACGGCCGGGTCGGGGGCGAGCATCCCCATGCGGTGTCCCCACGCGATGTTGTGCCGCCGGGAGCCGTCCAGGTGGGGGTTGAGCCGCAGCGGGTACGGCATGGGGAAGTCCGGCAGCGGCAGGTGGCCCACGGGCTGGAACGGCACGTGCAGGTGGCTGCGCATCCGCGCCGGCACCGACGCCACGACCGAGGCGAACTGCCGCGCCGCGGACGTGCCCAGCCCGAGCGGGCCGCCGAGCAGCGCCCCGGGGGCGTTGACCGCGTCCTGCGGGGCGTCGTTCATATAGCGGCTGGAGCGCATGTGCCACTCGTGGCCGCCGGACTGCCAGTCCTGGAGCCCCTTGACGTACGCGAAGACGTCGCGGCGGGCCTGCGGGTCCAGGCCGTGCAGCTCGAAGAGCGGCGGCAGCTCGGTGAGGGCGGTGTGCTCGAACTGCTGGAGGCGGGAGGTGAGCCAGTCGCCCACGGTGTCGGCCGCCTGCTGGGTGCCGCAGCCCAGGAACCGCTCCAGGACGAGGACCGCATTGGCGAGCTCGCCCTCGTTCTGTGTCTCCCGCTCGTACGAGAAGAGGTCGTTGCGCAGGTGCACGCTGTCGGCGAACGTGTCCTTGATGACCCGCATCGGCCGGGTGGCGGCGATGGCCGGCGGCACCTCGGCCCCCGCGGCGAACTCGACGAGCCCCGCCGACCAGGGAGCGCCGCCCACCTTGCGGCGCATCTCGATGTACTCGACCGGATTGGCGACCCGGCCCTCGTTGATGTTGGACAACTCCCAGACCGACTCGTTGAGCAGGTGCCGGGTGCTCTCGGTGAAGCGCAGGCGCCAGTCGGCCGACATCGCCGGGGCCGTGCGGGCCCACAGGTCCGCCAGGCCCGCCTCCACCTGGTTCGTGGGCTCGGGGGTGGCGCCGCAGTCCAGGGGCATGAAGGCCGGCAGCCGGTCCAGGTAGGCCTTCGCGCCGGCCATGTCGCCGGTGCGCTTGAAGACGTCGAGGAAGTGGTCGTCGAAGAAGAACACCCAGACGTACCAGTCGGTGACGAGGTCGAGGACCGGGCCGGAGGCCTCGGGATGGGTGTACGCGCACAGGAGGGCGTAGTCGTGCGCGTCCAGGTCGGCCTCGTCCCAGATGCCGGAGCCCTCCAGCATGTTCATCTCCCGGGCCCAGGCCTTCGAGTGCCGCCGGGCGCCTTCCAGATGGGGGTTCAGGCGCGCGGGATACGGCATGTAGAAGGAGGGGAGTGAGAAAGGGTGTGACATGGCCGCCCACGCTAGTTCGCACGCGCGGGCCGGTAGATCGGAAGGTCATATTTCCCCTCAATGAGGTGAAACCCGGAGTCACCCCGCTTAAGGATCTTCAAACCGGTGCGGCCGCTTCCGCCTGCCCCGGGCGCGCGGGCGCGCGCCGTCCCGCACAGTGACCGCCGCACTACCTTGCGTACCGAGATCTGTTCGGCCCGCGTAATGTCGGATCCATGGGCGATGAAGCGCTGCAGAAGGACGTACTGGACGAGCTGGGCGAGGACCGCGTCCAGGAGCTCGCGGGGGAGCTGGGCACGGACGCCGACGGGGCGCGGCGGATGGTCCGGGAGACCGTCGCGGCCCTCCCCGAGGACCTCACCCGTGAGAACGGAGCGGCCCCGGCCGGAGCAGCCGGCTTCGGCGGGTTCGGCGGCCTCGGGCAGGGGCTCGGCGGCGGCCCGGGCGGCGGGCTGATGTCCGGCGTCCTCGGCAGGATCACCAAACCCGTCGCCGAGACCGTCGCCCGGCGCACGGGCCTGCCGGCCGCCCAGGTCGCCCGGGCGCTCGAACTGCTCCTGCCCGTCGTCATGACCGCCATCGCCAAGCGCCGGGGGAGGAAGCGCTAGGCAGCCCGGCCCGCGGGGCGGCCGCCGCGCCTCCGTGGCCTCCCCGCCCGACGGCGCCGGCAGCCGCCCGGCCGCGGCCCGGCGGGCGCACCGGAAGGCTCGCATAACATCGTGCTGTATCCCGGCCCCGGACAGGGGCCGCCGCCAGCCGACGATGGAAACCCCCGAGTGCCCCGATCCGCCCGCCACCCCGCCGGGAGAGCCGAGCCGCTCCCGCGCACCGCGCCCCGCAGGCGCCCCTTGCGGGCGCTCGGGGCGCTGGCCGCGCTCGCCGCGGCGGCGGCCGCGGTGACGGGGTGCGCGAGCGCGGGCGAGCCGGTCGGCGCCGGGCGCACGGCTCCGGCCTCCGCGCCCTCCAGGCTCTGGCCGCAGGCGACGCCCGCGCCCTCGCCCAGCGGGCCGCAGCACGACGGCGAGACGGCCGAGAAGGTCCCCGGCGTCGCCCCCGTCCCCTCCGGGGACATCCACAAGCTCGACGCGTACGCCCTGGTCAAGGCCGAGGTCGCGGCCAACCGCAGAGCCACCGGCGCGGACGCCCTCGACGACGCCACCGCGGCCAAGCTCGCCTCGTCGTGCTCCGCCGCGCGGCAGCCGAAGAGCTGCCCCATGCGCAAGCCCGTCTACAGCGACCTCACCGGCGACGGCCGCGACGACCTGATCGTCGGCATCGAGATGGAGGACCACTTCCTGTCGCTGCGGGCCTACACCCTCGTCAACGGCGAGCCCACCCGCGTCCTGTCGACCGTCGCCCAGCCCTCGTCCATCGAGGTGGCCGGGCGCGACCTCATCGTCTGGGAGCCCTGGACGACCCCGCACTACGCCCTGCGCTCGGTCTACACCTGGAACGCCCAGACCCGCTACATGGACTTCCGGCGCTACGAGATCCGCCGCGCCGAGAACCCCGCCTCCTCCGGCACGCAGCGCGACGGCAAGGGGCGCTCGTGACCGCCGCCCGGCCGCGGGGCCTGCGGGTCCGGCTCCGCAGACTCTCCCGCCTCGGCTCGCTCTACGGGAAGTTCACCCTCTTCCTCGCCGTGGTGTGCTGCGTCGTCGCCACCGTGCTCGGCGTCCTCGTGCACGTCATCGTCACCCGGCAGACCGTCCACCAGGCCCGGTCCGAAGCCCTCGCCCGGCTCGACTCCGCCACCAGGGCCTACGCCTCCGGCGACCCGATGCACCACCCCGCGGCCCTGAACCCGCCCGACCTCCCGCGGCGGCTGCGGGAGATGGCGCTGCGCGGCGAGCGCGGCACGGCCCTCGGCGACCACGACGGCACGCCCACCATGTGGGCCGCGGGGCCCGCCGACGCCGGCGTCATCACCGCCCGCTTCGACTACCGGCACAGCAAGGACACCATCGACGGCCTCGACCGGGCCATCGCCGGCTCCGCCACGCTGGCCATCGGCGGCACCCTGCTCATCGGCGTCTTCGCCGTCTCGCGGGTCACCCGCCGGCTGCACCGCACGGCCGACGTCGCCCGCCGCATCAGCGCGGGCGACCTCGACGCCCGCGTCGCCGACCCGCGCACCACCCGGCCCGCCCGCGAGCAGGACGAGGTCGCCGCCGTCGCCGCGGCGCTCGACGCCATGGCGGGCACCCTGCAGGCCCGGCTGCAGAGCGAGCAGCGCTTCACCGCCGATGTCGCCCACGAGCTGCGCACCCCGCTCGCCGGCCTGCAGGCCGCCGCGGACCTGCTGCCGCCGGGCCGCCCCACCGAGCTCGTGCGCGACCGGGTGCAGACCCTGCGCCGCCTCACCGAGGACCTGCTGGAGATCTCCCGGCTCGACTCGCTGACGGAGAAGGCCGACCTGGACGCGCACCTGCTGGGGCAGCTCGCCGAGCGGGCCGTCCGCGCCTCCGGGCTGGAGGCCGAGGTGCACGTCGTGCGGGACGTGTGCGTGGAGACCGACCGGCGCCGCCTGGAGCGGGTGCTGAGCAACCTGCTCGCCAACGCACACCGGCACGGCCGCCCGCCCGTCGTCGTCACCGTGGACGGCCCCGTTATCTCCATCCGCGACCACGGCGAGGGCTACCCGGACTACCTCCTGGAACACGGCCCGCAGCGCTTCCGCACCGAGCCGGGGAGCTCCGGCGCCAAGGGCCACGGCCTGGGCCTGACCATCGCCGTCGGCCAGGCGCGCACCATCCACGCGGAGCTCACGTTCGCCAACGCCCCCGGCGGCGGCGCGCTGACGACCCTGACGCTGCCGGAGTACGACGAGTACGACGGCTACGCGGCGCGGGAGGACGAGCCGGAGTAGCGGCGCGGGCCCAAGCCGCCCGCGGCCCGGCGGTGACCGCGGCCCGGCCGCCGGACCAGGCCCGCGCGCCCGGGCGGTCCTCAGGGCGCCGGTGTAGCCTCTGCCGCATGCGTCCGCCTGCCCGCCGCCGGCCGTGGACCGCGGCCCTCGTCGAGGAGCGGCCCCGCCCCGAACGCATACGGACCCGCGAAGGGGGCTGGCGGCTCGCCGTGGTCACGGTGTGCTTCGGGGCCTTCATGGGCCAGCTCGACGCGAGCATCGTCACCCTCGCCTACGCCGGGCTGCGCAGCGAGTTCCACGCCTCGCTGGCGGCCGTCGAGTGGGTCTCGCTGGCCTACCTCCTCACCCTCGTCGCCCTGCTGGTGCCGGTGGGCCGGCTCGCGGACGCCCACGGCCGCAAGCTGTTCTACCTCTACGGGTTCCTGGTCTTCACGCTCGCCTCCGCCGCGTGCGCCCTCGCCCCGTCCCTCGTGGTCCTCGTCGGCTTCCGCGTCCTGCAGGCGGCCGGGGCCGCGATGATGCAGGCCAACAGCGTGGCCCTGGTGACCACCAGCGCCCCGCGCGGGAAGATGCGCGCCGCCCTGGGCGTGCAGGCCGCGGCGCAGGCCCTGGGGCTCGCGCTCGGGCCGACCGTCGGCGGCGCGCTGGTGGCCGGGCTCGGCTGGCGCTGGGTCTTCGCGGTCAACGTGCCCGTCGGCGCGGCCGCCCTCGTCGCCGGCCAGTACCTGCTGCCCCGCACCCGTACGCGCAGCCCCGCCGCCGGCGCCGACCGGCTCGGCCCGGTGCTGCTGGCGGTCGCGACCACCGCACTGCTCCTGGGCCTGTCCATGCTGTCCGGCCTGTCGGTGCCCCTGTGGGCCGTCGCCCTGCTGTTCGCCGCCGCCGCGGCGGCCGCGTGGGGCTTCGTGCTGCGCGAGCGGCGCGCCGCCGTCCCGCTGGTCGACCCGGCCCTGCTGCGGCAACGGGCCGTGGCCACGGGGCTCGCCGGGGCGCTCGGCGCCTACCTGGTCCTCTTCGGCCCGCTCGTCCTCGTGCCCGTCGTGCTGACCGGCGCCGGTTCCTCGGAGCTGCACGCCGGACTGGTCCTGACGGCCCTTCCGGCGGGCTTCGCCCTGGCGGCGACCTGCGCCGACCGCGTCCTGCCCGCAGGCCTGGGCGACCGCTCCCGGTGCCTGCTGGGCGCGGCCGGCGCGGCGGCCGCCCTGGCCGCGATGCTCGCCCTGCCGCTGACCGCGCTGCCGCTGGTGCCGCTCCTCGCGCTCCTCGGCCTGGGCCTCGGCACCTTCACGCCCGCCAACAACGCCCTGGTCATGGGCGCGGTGCCGCCCTCCGCCTCCGGCACCGGCGGCGGGCTCGTCAACATGGTCCGCGGCCTCGGGACCGCCCTCGGCATCGCCCTGGTCACCCTCGCCCTGCACCTCTCCGGCGCGGCCGGTCCCCACCGCGCCGTCGCCGTCCTGCTGGGCGTCGCGCTCCTCGTGGGCGCCGCGGCCGCCCTCGGCCCGCCGACACGCCGGGCGGGGCGCCCGGAATCACCCGGACGACCCGCACGAGGCGCCGCACGCTAGCGGGACAAGTACCGTCCGCGGCATGAGGTCCGTACTCGCACCCTCCCTCTCCCTCCCCCTCGCCGCCACCCTGCTGGCCTGCAGTCTCACCGGCTGCGCGAGCCGTGACGAGGCGGCAGGACGGCCGGATCTGACCCCCTATTACGACCAGGAGATCTCCTGGGAGCCCTGCTCCCGGGAACAGGACAGGACGATCAGGGACGAGACGCGCCACGCCGGCCGCACGGCCGAGTGCGCCCGCCTCACCGTCCCCTACACCTACGACGACCCCGCCAAGGGCGAGCTGAGGCTCGCCCTCATGCGCTACCGCGCCCAGGACCGGGACCGCCGCCTCGGCTCCCTCGTCGTCGGCTTCGGCGGCCCGGGCGCCTCCGGGCTCGAACAGCTCGGCGCCCGCGGCGCGGACGGCTTCGGCAAGGCGGCGGACCGCTACGACCTCGTCGCCTTCGACCAGCGCGGTGCCGGCGCCAGCTCGCCGGTGCGCTGCGGCGCCCCCGGCGGACCGGACGCCGGGCGCGACCGGGACGACGACACGGACGCCGCGGACGCGCTCGCCGACCGCGTCGACGACCGGGCAAAAGCCCTGCGCGACTGCGCCGGGCGCACCGGGCCCGTCCTGCCGTACCTCGGCTCCGCCCACGCCGCCCGCGACCTGGACGTGCTGCGCGCGGCCCTCGGCGAGGACAGGCTGAACTACCTCGGCTACGCGCAGGGCACCCGGCTCGGCGCCGCCTACGCCCACCGCTACCCGCACAAGGTCGGCCGCATGGTCATGGACAGCGTCGACGACCCGGCGCCCGACCTGCGCAGGAACGCCCTCGCCCGGACCGCCGCCTACCACAAGGCCCTGCGCCACGCGGTGGAGATCTGCACCCGGCGCGGGGCGGAGGACTGCATCCTCGGCTCCGACACCGACCGGGCCATGGAGGCGGTCACCGCGGCCTTCGACCGCCTCGACGAGCACCCGCTGCCCTGGGTGAACGGCGGCACCCTCGACCGCGAGGCCGCCGTCGCCCAGACCATGGGCCTGCTCCGCTCCCGCGTGGGACTCCCCGAGGCCCCCAACCTCCTCGCGGCCGTCGTCCACCGCCTGCGGCCCGGCGAGGCCGCCCACATGGCCCAGGAAGCCGTCGCCCGCGCCGGCGGCAAGGACGCCGCGGGCCGCTCCGGCACCGACGCCGCCCCGGCCGTCAACTGTGCCGACACCAGGAGCCGTTACACCGCCGACCAGGTCGCGGCCGCCTACGACGACTTCGTCGAGGCCTCCCCGGTCTTCGGCCCCGCCCTGGCCGCCGGGATGGCCGCGTGCACCGGATGGCCGCACGCAGGCGACGACGGCGCCCACGACGTCGCCGCCCCGAGCGCCCCGAAGATCCTCCTGCACACGCCCGAGTTCGACCCCGCGACACCCGTGGCATGGCTGCGCCGCATGGCGCGGGCGCTCGGCCCGTCGGCGGTGACCATGACGGACGCGGGCGGCGGGCACAGCGTCTACGGCTCCTCGGACGCCGACTGCGTGAACGAGAAGGTCGACGCGTTCCTCCTGGACGGGAAGCTGCCGGCCGACCGGACCCGCTGCACCTGACGCACCGGCAGCACCCCGGTGCGTCCCCGGTGCTCCATTGGAGGGGAGTGACGGCCGGGCTGATGCGCCGTGCCCGGCCCCCGGGCAGGCATCTGCATCAGCCCGTGGGGGCGTCACCGAACGAACGGAGTGTGCAGGATGCGTATGGGACACCGGATCACGGCCGCAGCGGCAGCCCTCGTCCTGGCGGCGGCACCGGCAGGCGCCGCCTTCGCCTGCGACAAGGAAGAAAGGGGGGACAGGGGGGACAAGAGACAGGAAGCGGAGAAGACCACGGGGCACGGCGCCGGGAAGAAGACCGAGAAGCAGCACGGGAAGAAGACCGACCAGAAGGCGGAGAACGACGGCGCCTTCCTCAAGGCGGCCCACCGGGCCGGCCTCGCGGAGATCGCCATGAGCAAGGACGCCGGGAAGAACGCCGTCATGCCCTGCGTCAAGAAGACCGCCGACACCCTCGTGAAGGACCACACCCGGATGGACAAGGAGATCCGGGACATGGCCCGCCGCCTGAAGGTCACCCTGCCGGGCAAGGAGACGTCCGAGCAGCGCAAGACGCTGCGGGACCTGCGGAAGAAGGCGCACAAACGGGAGTACGACACGCTCTGGCTCAAGATGGCGGAAGCCGGGCACATCCAGGCCCTCGAACTCCTCGACGACGAGATCGCCAACGGCAAGAACGGCGAGGTGCGCGAGGCGGCCCGGATGGCGAGGCCCGTCATCGCCGGCCACCTCGCGAAGGTGCAGGCCTGCCAGAAGGAACGCTGACGCGCGCCGCGCACCACAGGCCGCGGGCCGCGCCGGCGCTCAGCCGGCCGCGGCCAGCGGCTGCTCGGCCCAGATCGTCTTGCCGTCCGCGGTGAACCGCGTCCCCCACCGCTCCGTCAGCTGCGCCACCAGCAGCAGGCCCCGGCCGCCCTCGTCCGTCACCCGGGCCCGGCGCATCCGCGGCGAGGTGCTGCTCGCGTCCGACACCTCGCAGATCAGCGAGGACCGCTCGCGGATGAGCCGCAGCCGGATGGGCGCGCGGGCGTGCCGGACGGCGTTGGTGACGAGCTCGCTGACGACCAGTTCGGTGGTGAACCCCAGCTCCTCCAGCCCCCAGGCCGTCAGCTGCTCCGACGCGAACTTCCGCGCGTCGGCGACCACCGACCGCTCGGCCGGCAGGTCCCAGCTGCGCACCCGGGAGGCGTCCAGCGCCCGCGTGCGGGCCAGGAGCAGCGCGATGTCGTCCGCGGGCCGTTCGGGCCTGCGCGGCAGGAGCGCGTCGAGGACGGCGTCGCAGGTCTCCTCCAGGGGCGCGGCAGGCCCCGACAGCGCCGCGCGCAGCCCGTCCAGGCCCGCGCCGATGTCGTGGTCGTGCCCCTCGACCAGCCCGTCGGTGTACAGCGCGAGGAGGCTGCCCTCCGGCAGCCGCAGCTCGGCGGACTCGAAGGGCAGCCCGCCCAGGCCCAGCGGCGGCCCGCCCGGGATGTCGAGGAAGCGGGCCGTGCCGCCCGGCGTCACGAGCACCGGCGCCGGGTGGCCCGCCCGGGCCAGGACGCAGGAGCGCGACACCGGGTCGTAGACCACGTACAGGCAGGTCGCGCCCGTCTCCCGGACGGTGCCCGGCACCCGGTCGGCCGCCTCGTCCTGGGCCAGCTGGACCACCAGGTCGTCGAGGTGGGTGAGCAGCTCGTCGGGCGGCAGGTCGAGGTCGGCGAGGGTGCGGACCGCCGCGCGCAGCCGGCCCATCACCGCCGACGCCTGCAGCCCGTGCCCGACGACGTCGCCGACGACGAGCGCCACCCGCGCGCCGGACAGCGGGATGACGTCGAACCAGTCCCCGCCGACGCCGGCCTGGGCCCCGGCGGGCAGGTAGCGGGAGGTGACCTCGACCGCCGTCTGCTCGGGCAGCCGCCCCGGCAGCAGGCTGCGCTGCAGCGTCAGGGCGACGGAGCGCTCCGCGGCGTACCGGCGGGCGTTGTCGACGCACACGCCCGCCCGCGCCGCGATCTCCTCGGCGAGCAGCAGGTCGTCGGCGTCGAACGGCTCCGTGCCCGGGTGCCGGACGAACTGGGCGACGCCGAGCGTCGTGCCGCGCGCGCAGAGCGGGACGACGAGCACCGAGTGCGGGGCGTCGCGGGCGGGGGCCGCGGGGAGCTCCGGGCTGCCGGGCGAAACGGTTCCGCCGGCGCCGTCCGCCCACGCCGCGAGCGCCGCCGCGTCTGCCCGGTGCAGCGAGGCGCGGCCGGTGGCGAGGGCCTCGGCGGGCGGGGAGTGCGGCGCGTAGGAGAAGGCGCCCTCCGGGCCCGCGGGCACGCCCCCGCGGCCGGAGCGGGCGGCCGCACGGCGCAGGACGCCCCCGTCCTCCTGCCCGGCGCCGGGGGCCGCGCCGCCCGGGTCGCCGCTGTGCAGGACGGTGCCGAGCAGGTCGACGGTGACGAGGTCGGCGAAGCCGCCCGCGGTGACGCCGGCGAGCTCCTGCGCGGTGCGCCCGGCGTCCAGAGTGGTCCCGATGCGGGCGCCCGCGTCGTTGACCATGGCCAGCCGCTCGCGGGCGCGGTGCGGCTCGGTGCGGTCGATGGCCGCTATCGACACGCCCTGCACGCGGCCGTCGCCGTCCTTGAGCGGGGTGAAGAACGTCGCCCAGGCCCGCTCCCGCGGCTGCCCCGGCGCCCGGAAGAACGTTTCCGTGCGCAGTGCCTTCCCGGTGCGCAGCACCTCGGCCATGAGCCGCCCGAACTCGTCGAAGGGCGCGCCCGGGAAGATCTCGGTCAGCTGCAGGCCCAGCATGGCCTCCTCGGGCCGGCCGGACAGGCGCAGCATCTCGCCGTTGGCGCCGGTCAGCCGCAGGTCGCGGTCGTAGACGGCGGTGGCGACGGGGGACTGGACGTACGCCCACTCCTTGAGGGCCGCGTCCTTGCGGGCCGCGTCCGCGAGCACGGCGTCGGGGGCGGCCTCCGGCCCGGCGGCGCCGGCCTCCTGCGGCGCCGCCCCGAGGAGCACCCACTGCACGCGGCCGTCGCCCTCCGGGCAGGGATGTGCCCGTACGGTCACGCGCACGGCCCCGCCGTCGCGGTGGCGGGCGGTGAGCACGCCGCTCCAGGGCAGCGAGCGCAGGAGCGCCCGCAGGGCCGGGGCGGGCAGGGGCGCGGCGAGGAGGGCGGCGGCGGGGCGGCCGATGACCTCGCCGGGCGCGTGGCCGAGCAGGTGCCGGGCCGCGGGGCTCCACAGGGTGACGGTCCCTGCCGCGTCCACGGCGGCCATCGGGACCGTCTCGGTGGGGGAGTGGGGGTCGGCGTACGCGTGCATCGGCGGTCATCCCGTTCGGCGGGCGGCGCGCGGCCGGTCCGCCCGCCGCTCGCATAATTCAGGCTGTAGCTATCTTTCCCGCCCGAACCGGCACTGAAGCATCCATCTCTGCCCGAACTGCCACTTGCTCGCGGGCCGCTCCCGGCCGCGGCGAAGCCGGTGTATCGGCCAATGAAGTATCGGGCGGCGTAGCTCTGCTGCAGCCTCCGCGGTCCACCGTTCTGCGGGGGGCCGTCCCGTATCCGATGGGGCATCAGTCGGTCGTATCCGGAAAAAACCGGTGGCGGAACGGCTGGGCAACTACCGAATTGAGACAGGCCCGGTCATGCCCCGCCCCGCGCGCATGACATCCTGGGCCGTCATGAGTTCTGCCGGACGGGATCGGCGGATGTCCGGGGATTACGAGGATGCACCAATGAGACTCTGCTTCCTGGTGGAGGAGCAGTACCGGCACGACGGCATGCCGGTGGACGTCATCCGCCAACTGCGGACCTGGGGCCACCACGTGGACGTCCTGCGGCCCGGCGGCTCGCTCCTCAGGCTCTCCGAGACGGTGGCCGCGGGCCGCCACGACGCCTGGGTCCTCAAGACCGTCTCCGGCGGCCCCGGTCTCACCCTCCTGGAGGCCGCCGCCGGCGCCGGCCTCACCACCGTCAACGACGCCCGCGCCATCCGCGGCGTGCGGGACAAGGTGCTGGCCGCCGTCACCGCCGAGCGCCACGGCCTGCCCGTCCCCGTCACCTACGCCGCCCTGCGCATCGAGGAGTTCGCGGAGGTCCCCGCGGCCGCCTACCCCCTCGTCGTCAAGCCCGCCGACGGCAGCTCCGGCCGCGCCGTGCGCCTCGTGCCCTCCCCCGACCGGCTCGCGGACCCCGCGTCCCGCGACGAGACGCCCCACGGCGGCATGCTCATCGCCCAGCCCTACGTCCCCAACTCCGGCACCGACCTCAAGGTGTACTGCGTCGACGGCCGGCTCTACGCCACCGAGCGCTGCTCCCCGCTCCACCCCGACCAGCCCGCCGTCGAACGGCAGGTGCCGCTCGGCGCGGAGGTGGCCGCCATCGCCGCGCGCGTCGGCGAGGTCTTCGGCCTCGACCTGTACGGCGTCGACATCGTCCTCGGCCCCGACGGGCCCGTCGTCGTCGACGTCAACGACTTCCCCAGCTTCCGTCAGGTCCCCGACGCGGTCGCCCGCGTGGCCTGGGCGATCCTGCGGCTCGCCGACGCGGGCGGCGGGCGCCCCCTGCCCGCGGCGGGCGCCTCCGCCGCGCTGCCCCTCGGCGGCGCCGTTGCCTCCGGCGGCGACGCATGAGGATCGGCCTGCTCACCCCGTCGCCCGGCCACCCGCTGCTCGCCGCCGCCACCGCGCTGCTGACGCCCCGCCACCAGGTGTTCGCCCTGGACCCCGCGACCGCGCCCGATCCCGCCGCGGGCGAGCTCGCCGACGTCTACCTGCTCAAGACCCGCACCCCGCGCGCCCTCGCCTTCGCCCGCCGCCTCGAAGAGCGCGGCGCGCCCGTGCTGAACTCGGCGGGCTCAACCGGGCAGTGCCAGGACCGCACCGCCATGGCCGCGGTCGCCCTGGAGGCCGGCCTGCCCTTCGTCGCCACCGCCACCGAGCCCTCCCTCGCGCGGCTGGCCGCCCGCGGCGACCTGTCGTACCCGGTGGTGGTCAAGAGCCGGCACAGCCGCCGCGACGACCTCGTCGCCCGCGTCGACGACCCCCTACGGCTCGCCGTGCTCGCGGCCGAGTGGGGCGACGAACCCGTCGTGGTGCAGCGCTTCACCCCCAACGACGGCTGGGACCACAAGCTGTGGGTCGTCGGCGAGCACGTCTTCGCCGGCCTCCGCCGCTCCGAACTCGCGCCCCCCGCCGGGACGGGCACCGAATCCCTGCCCACCGACTCGCTGCCGGCCGGCTGGCTCGACGTCGTCCGGCGCGTCGGCGAGGTCTTCGCGCTGGACGTGTACGGCGTCGACCTCCTCGACGTGGGCGGAACGCCCCTCATCGTGGACGTCAACGCCTTCCCGGGCATCCGCGGCCAGTCCGGCGCGCCGGAGGCGCTGGCGTCCCTGACCCTCAGCACAGCCCGGGGCACGCACCGCCCCCGCGCCCTCGCCCCGGCGGAACGGGTGGCCTGACGGCGCGACTCGTTGTGGCGGTGCCGTACGGCGCCCTGTTCCGCCGCCGCGGCGGTGCGCGACCCCTGTCAAGGTGTCCGGCGGTGCCGTACGGCTTGAGGTGTGCGCGGCACCGCCGGTCACGTCCGTGGGGGCTGGGCGCCGCTGCGGCGGTTTCGAAGGGGCGGCCGGCTGCCCCTTCTTCCGCCGCGGCGGTGCGCAACCACTGTCAAGGTGTCCGGCGGTGCCGTACGGCTTGAGGTGTGCGCGGCACCGCCGGTCACGTCCGTGGGGGCTTGGCGCCGCGGCGGCGGTTTCCAAGGGGCGGTCGGCTGCCCCTTCTTCCGCCGCCGCCGCGCGCAACCACCCCCGAGGCGTCCCGCGGTGCCGGACGGCCTGGGGTGTGCACCAGCGCCAGCGTCGGCGCGCCCTCACCGCGAACCTTCGCCCGTGCGGGACAAGGGGATTCGACTCATCCGTCCCAGTTGTCCGTCACGTCACAGACTGCGAAGGGCCGCCGCCCACCCCGTGACCCCCGGGGCCCGCGGGCGTTGACCCGGCCAGATCAGTCCTCATGCAAACGGGGCTGCCGAAGGCCGTACGACGATCCCACCCGGAGCGCCGGCGGGCCCGGACCCCGCGCCCGCGGAATCCCGCGCGGCGCCGGGCCGGGCTACCGACCGCCGTCCGCGCGGGCCGTCGCGGCCCTTCCGACCGGCGGCCGTCTCTCGGCGCGAATCCGCGCTGTGACGGCGGGAGACGGCCGCCACACCTTCGTGAGGGACGCCGACGCCGAGCTGAGGGAACCCGCATGAGCCTGCTCCGCAAGATCCGTGAGACCGGCCGGGTGGCCGAGGACGCCCCGCCCCGCCCGGTCGGAGACCCGCCGCCCGGGGCCGCGGAACTGGCGGGCTCGGCCCACGTGCGCTGCATCGACGCCGGCTCCTGCAACGGCTGCGAGATCGAGATCACGGCGGCCTTCGGCCCGGTGTACGACGCCGAGCGCTACGGCGCCCGCCTGGTGGCCTCGCCCCGCCACGCCGACGTGGCCCTCGTGACCGGCCCCGTCACCCGCAACATGGCCGGGCCGCTGCGCCGTACCGTCGCCGCCATGCCCCGCCCCCGCCTGGTGGTCGCGGTCGGCGACTGCGCGATCGGCTGCGGTGAGTTCGCCGGGGGCCACGGCGTGGAGGGCGCGGTGGGCGACGTCGTCCCCGTCGACCTGCAGGTGCCGGGCTGCCCGCCGGAGCCGGAGCGGATCGTGGCGGCGCTGCGCGTCGTGACCGGCCGGTGAGGCCGCACGGACCGCCCCTCCTGGAGCCGCCGGCAGGGGCCGCAGGACGCGTGCCCGGGAGCGGGCCGATAGCCGTCCGCACCGCGGGGCAGGCCGCATGAGCTCGGCCGAGTCGGCGACCGTCGTGGCCACGGGCCTCGCCGGCGCCGGAGTGCTGGCGGGCATGCTCCTGCCGGGCCGGACAAGGATCGTCGTGGTGGGCCTGTGCACGGCGGGTCTGGGCGGGGCGGGCCTCGCCGGCGGCGTCGCGGCCCTGGGCGGCGCCCGCTGGTCCGCGTACCTGCCCGGCCTGCTGCCGCTGGCGGGCCTGCGCCTGGCCGTCGACGCCCTGTCGGGGCTGTTCATGGCCGTCGCCGGGGCCGTGGTCCTCGCGGTCGCCGTCTACGGCATCGGCTACGCGTCGGGCCGCGGCCCGCGCGGCCTCGCCTCGCGGGCCGTCCAGTCGTCCCTGCCGGTCTTCGCCCTGACGCTGGTCCTGGTCCCGGCGGCGGCCTCCGTGTCGTCGTTCCTGCTGCTGTGGGAGGCGATGGCGGTCACGTCGCTCGTCCTGGTCCTGGCCGACCAGCGGGAGCGTGCGAGCGTCCGCGAGGCGGGCGTCTGGTACGCGGTGATGACCCACTTCGGGCTGGTCCTGCTGCTGGCGGGCCTCGCGCTGTTCGCGGCCGGCGCGGGCGGCGAGACGTTCGCGCAGCTGCGCGCCGGGGCGGGCGGCATGTCCCCGGGTGCCCGCGGCGCGGTCTTCGTCCTGGTCGCGGCCGCGTTCGCGTCGAAGGCCGGCATGGTGCCGCTGCACCCGTGGCTGCCACGGGCCCACCCGGAGGCGCCCAGCAACGTCTCGGCGCTGATGAGCGCCGCGATGGTGAACCTGGGGGCGTACGGGATCATCCGCGTGAACTTCGAACTGCTCGGCGGCGGCCCCCGCTGGGGGTGGCTGCTCGTCCTGGCGACGGGCGCCCTGTCCGCGGTCTACGGCATCCTGCAGGCGGCGATGGCGTCCGACCTCAAGCGCCTCCTCGCGTACTCGACGTCGGAGAACCTCGGCCTGGTCCTCATCGGCGTCGGCGCGGCCGGCCTGTTCGCCTCCTCCGGCTACCCCGTGCCCGCCGCCCTCGCCCTGGCCGCGGCCCTGCTGCACGTCACCAACCACGCGATCTTCAAGGCCCTGCTGTTCTGCGCGGCCGGCTCCGTGGTGCGCGCCACGGGCGTGCGCGACCTCGACCGCCTGGGCGGGCTGCGCGCACGGATGCCGGCCACCGCCAGCTTCTTCGCGGTGTCGTCGCTGGCCGCGGTCGCCCTCCCGCCGGGCAACGGCTTCCTGAGCGAGTGGCTGCTGCTGCAGTCCCTGATCCACGGCATGGCCGTCCCCGGGGTGTTCACGGCGATCGTGCTGCCGCTCGCGGTCGCCGTCATCGCCCTGTCGGCGGGGCTCGCGGCGGCCGTGTTCGTCAAGGCCCTCGGCGTCGGCTTCTTCGCCCGGCCCCGCAGCGGACGGGCCGCGTCCGCGGAGGAGAGCCCGCCCCTGATGCACCTCGGCATGGGCCTGCTGGCCATCGGCTGCACGGCCCTCGCCCTCGTCCCCGGCACCCTGGGCAGCAGCCTGTCCCGGGCCGTCGCCGCGGCCGGGCTCCACGGCGGCCGCCCCCTGGCGGGCGGCGGCCTGGAACTGCGCCTGGACCGGGTCGCGGCCTCGCTGTCCCCGCTGTGGGTGACGGCGGCCCTGGTCGCGGGCGTCGTCGCCGCCTCGGGCCTGATCCGTCTGACCACCCGCCGCGGGCGCCGCACGAACGCCCGGCTGTGGGACTGCGGGGGAGGCGCCCCCACGCCCCGCATGGCGTACACCGCGACCTCCTTCGCCGAGCCCCTGCAGCGCGTCTTCGACGACGTCCTGGAGCCCGAACAGGACGTCGACGTCACCCCGGTGCGCGATTCCGCCTACCTCGTGGAGCGCGTGCGCTTCCGGCGCAGCGTCCCCGACCGGATCGAACACCGCCTCTACCGGCCCGTCCTGGCCGCCGTCGGGTCCATCGGCCGGGCCGCGCGCCGGCTGGCCCCCGGCAGCGTGCACCGCTACCTCGGCTACGGGTTCTTCGGTCTCGTCGCTCTCCTGCTGGCCCTGGCGGTCGGCTGGTGAGCGCCACCTCGCACGAGGAGACGCCGTGAACGGCACCATGACCGCCACCGGCACGGCCGCGGTGACCGCCCAGGTCGCCCTGGTCGCCGCCGGCGCACCCCTGCTCGCCGGACTGATGCGGCAGGTACGGGCGCTGATGGAGGGGCGGGCCGGGCCGGGCGTCACCCAGCCCTGGCGCGACCTGCGCAAGCTGCTGCGCAAGGAGGCCGTCACCCCGGCCGGCACCGGCCCGGCCTTCCGGCTCGGGCCCCTGGTGCTGGTCGCCACCACGGCCGTCGTCGCGGCGCTCGTCCCGCTGGCCTCGACCGCCACCCCCGTCAGCGGCGGCGCGGACCTCATCCTCGTCGTGGCCCTCCTCGGGCTCGGCACCGCCGCCCTCGCCCTGGCCGGCCTGGACACCGGCACGGCCTTCGGCGGCATGGGCGCCTCCCGCGAGATGACGGTGGCCGCTCTCGTCGAACCGACGATCCTGCTCGCGGTGTTCGCCCTGTCGATACCGGCGGGCTCGACGAACCTGCCGGCCATCGTCTCCGGCGGCATCCACGACCCCGTCCGGCTCGTCTCGCCGGCGGGGCTGCTGTCCACCGCCGCCCTGTCCGTCGCGGTCCTGGCCGAGACGGGCCGGCTGCCGGTGGACAACCCGGCCACCCACCTGGAGCTGACGATGGTCCACGAGGCGATGGTGCTGGAGTACGCCGGACCCGACCTCGCCCTGGTCGAACTCGGCTCCCAGATGCGGCTGGCCGTGCTGCTGGGCCTGCTCGCCTCGCTGTCCGCCCCCTGGGGCATCGCCACGACCGCCTCCCCGGCGGCCCTCGTCCTCGCCCTCGTCCTGCTCGCCCTGAAGGTCGCCCTGCTCGGCGCGGCCCTCGCCGCGGCCGAGGTGTTCTGGGCCAAGCTGCGGCTCTTCCGCGTGCCCGAGCTGCTGGCCGGCTCCTTCCTGCTGGCACTCCTCGCGGTGACCGCCTCGTACTTCCTCACGGGAGAGTGAGTGAGGGACACATGACCGACAGCGTCTACACCCAGCTGCTCGACCTGGCGTGCGGCGCCTTCCTGCTCGCCGCCGTCGGCGTCCTGTGGCTGCGGCAACTGTCCTCGATCGTCCGCGTCTTCGCCCTCCAGGGCGTCGCCCTGGCCGCCGTCGCCGCCCTCCTCGGCCTGCACGAGGACCGCCCCGGCCTGCTCGCCGTCGCCGCCGGCGTCGGCCTGCTGCGGGCCTGGGCCGTGCCCCGCCTCGTGCTGCGCGCCCTGACCGCCGGCGCGCCCCACCGCCCCCACTACCAGGCGGACGTCAGCGAGACCCGCGAGACGCGGCCCCTCGTCACCGTCGCCGCGTCGCTGCTGAGCGCGGCCCTGCTGACCCTCCTCGCCTACGCCGTCTCCCGGCCGCTGGCCGACCTGCACCCCACCCCGGCGACGCACGCCCTGCCCGTCGGGCTCGCCGTCGTCCTCATCGGCTTCTTCACCCTGGTCACCCGGCGCCGGGCCCCGGCCCAGACGGTCGGCTTCCTGCTGCTGGACAACGGCATCACCGTCACCGCCTTCCTCGCCGCCTCCGGAGTCCCCCTGATCGTCGAACTCGGCGTGTCCTTCGACCTGCTCCTCGCCGTTCTCGTCCTGCAGATCCTCACCACCCGGATGCGGGCCGCGTTCGGCGGCACCGGCATCGACGACCTGCGGGAGCTACGCGACTGATGACGCACGCCACCACCGCACTGCTGCTGACCGCGCCCATCGCGGTGCCGCTCGCCACCTCCGCCGCGTACGCCGCCTCCGGCCTGCGCGACGCCAGGGCACGCGCCGGGGCCGCCGCCTTCGCGCACCGCACGCCGCGTCAGCGCGGCGCCGCGGCGCCCGTGGCCACTCTCGTCCTCCGCCCGGGCCGAAGCCCCGCGACGTACGGCACCACGCCGGCCGCGGCCCCCGACGGCTCGCCGTACCGGGGCGGGACGGGCGGAGGACGAG
>NZ_JBPQTW010000019.1:0-61462 GCF_051386535.1 Streptomyces sp. URMC 127 | reverse complement strand
GCAGGAGGCCGGCGCCGCGGGCGGCCTCGGCGGGCGGGAGGGCGTCCCCCGCCACCACCAGGCACCGCAGACCCCGCAGGCCCGGCAGGACGCCCGCCTCGATCAGCTCCGGCACGTGCCGCGAGGCCACGCGCAGGACGGCGGCACGCTCCTCGCGGGCGAGGGCGGCCAGTTCGTACGGGGTGAGCTCGCCGGGCGGGGGCAGGACCACCCGCGCTCCGGCCATCAGCGGCGCCCACAGCGCCAGGGCGGTGCCGTCGGCGACCGCCGGTGCGTACTGCAGGACCGCGTCGCCGGCGACGACCGGCAGGAAGCGGCCGTCCGCGGCCAGGCGGTCGACGACGACGTGCGGCACGCCCACCCCCCGGTCGCCCCGGCCTCCCCCGGCGGGCAGGACGTACGCGATGTCGGCGTGCGTGACGTCGGAGGCCGGCGGGAGGACCGCGGTGGAGGAGGCGGGGGTGCCGCCGGGGAGCACGGTCACCCGGCCACCACCACCGAGGGCGCCCGCGAACAGCTCCTGCGTCACGAGCACCCGGGCCCCCGTGGCACGGAGGAACGGCGCGACACTGCCGTCGCGCACGTGCCCGGGATCGAGCAGGGCGTAGGCCGCGCCGGCCTTGAGCACGCCGAGCACGGCCACGAGCAGGCGGGCGGAGGACTCCAGGCACACGGCGACGGTGTCGCCGTCCCGTACGCCGTGCGTCCGCAGGCGGTGGGCGAGGTGGTTGGCCCGCTGGTCGAGTCCGCCGTAGGACAGGACGCCGTCATGGGCGCGGACGGCTGTGCGCGAGGGATGGAGCGCCGCCTGCCGCGCGACGGCGCGGTGCACCGGGACGGGTGCGGGGAGCGACGCGGGGACCCGCGGGCCCCCCTCCCCGGCGGAGACGGGGGCCAGGGCGAGGGTGCTCATGCCGGCAAGTCCTTCGTTCTTCCGTAGGCCAGTGGTCCGTGGGTCAGTCCTTGATTTCGCAGATGACGGCGCCGGAGGAGACGGACGCGCCGACTTCGGCGGTGATGCCCTTGACGGTGCCCGCGCGGTGCGCGTTCAGCGGCTGTTCCATCTTCATCGCCTCAAGCACGACGATCAGTTCACCCGCGGCGACTTCCTGGCCCTCCTCGACCGCGACCTTCACGATCGTGCCCTGCATCGGCGAGGTCAGCGCATCACCCGACGCAGCAGAGCCGGCCTTCTTCGCCGCCCGCCGCTTCGGCTTCGCCCCACCCGCAGCCGCCGTCCGCGCCAGCGTCATCCCCAGCGACGACGGCAGCGACACCTCCAGACGCTTCCCCCCGACCTCGACCACCACGGTCTCGCGGCCCTCGGGCTCACCCTCCTCCTCAACCGCACCGGCACCAGCAAACGGCTCGATGGTGTTGGTGAACTCCGTCTCGATCCACCGCGTGTGCACGGAGAACGGGTCCGAGGTGAACGCCGGGTCGGCGACCACAGCCCGGTGGAAGGGGATCGCGGTCGCCATCCCCTCGACCTGGAACTCCCCCAGCGCACGCGCCGCGCGCTGCAGGGCCTGCTCGCGGGTGGCGCCGGTGACGATCAGCTTGGCCAGCAGCGAGTCCCACGCCGGACCGATCACACTCCCGGCCTCCACCCCCGCATCCAGACGCACACCCGGACCCGTCGGCGGATCGAAGCGGGTCACCGTGCCGGGGGCGGGCAGGAAGTTACGGCCCGGGTCCTCACCGTTGATACGGAACTCAAACGCGTGGCCCCGCAGCGGCGGGTCGTCGTAGCCGAGCTCCTCACCATCAGCGATGCGGAACATCTCCCGCACCAGGTCGATACCGGTGACCTCCTCAGTAACCGGGTGCTCGACCTGCAGGCGGGTGTTGACCTCCAGGAAGGAGATCGTGCCGTCCTGCCCCACCAGGAACTCACACGTGCCCGCACCCTCATACCCGGCCTCACGCAGGATGGCCTTGGAGGCGCGGTAAAGCTCGGCGTTCTGCTCCGCCGACAAAAACGGCGCCGGGGCTTCCTCGACGAGCTTCTGGTGACGGCGCTGCAGGGAGCAGTCACGGGTGGAGACCACGACGACGTTGCCGTGCTTGTCGGCCAGGCACTGCGTCTCCACATGCCGCGGCCGGTCGAGGTAGCGCTCGACGAAGCACTCCCCCCGCCCGAACGCCGCCACCGCCTCACGCACGGCGGAGTCGTAGAGCTCGGGGACTTCTTCGAGGGTGCGGGCGACCTTCAGGCCCCGCCCGCCGCCACCGAACGCCGCCTTGATCGCGATCGGCAGCCCATGCTCCTCGGCGAACGCGACGACCTCGTCGGCGCCGGAGACCGGGTCGGGGGTGCCCGCGACGAGGGGGGCGCCGGCGCGCTGGGCGATGTGACGGGCCGCCACCTTGTCACCCAGGTCCCTAATCGCCTGCGGCGGCGGACCGATCCACGTCAGCCCCGCATCCAGGACCGCCTGCGCGAAGTCGGCGTTCTCGGAAAGGAACCCGTAACCCGGGTGGATCGCATCCGCGCCCGACTCGGCGGCCGCGGCCAGCACCTTGGCCACATCGAGGTAACTCGTGGCCGGGGTGTCACCACCCAGCGCATACGCCTCATCAGCAACGCGGACATGCAACGCGTCCCGGTCCGGATCCGCATAGACCGCCACACTGGCGATCCCGGCGTCCCGGCACGCACGAGCTACGCGGACAGCGATTTCGCCACGGTTGGCGATGAGCACCTTGCGCACGATGAGTTCACTTCTCCAGAGGGGCCGGCGAGCCCGTAAGGGCGGGCAGGGGTTCGGCGGGGACGAGGTGGGCGGGCAGCTCCGCGGGCCGTACGGAGCTGCCGGCGAAGCAGGCGCTCCACGCGACGTGGGCGCCGCGGACGTACGCCTGGGCGAGCGAGGCCAGCAGCGTGGGCGCCTCGGGGCGGGCGCGCCGCACGGTGGGCAGCAGGGCCGCCGGGCGACCGGGCGTCAGGCAGGACTTGCCCATGCTGGTGAGGATCGCGTCGGGGCCGACCTCCAGGTAGGTGGTGGTGCCCCGGGCCTCCAGGGTGGCCATGGCGTCGGCGAAGCGGACGGTCGCGCGGATGTGGTCGACCCAGTAGCCGGGCGTGCACATCTCGTCCGGCGAGACGGGGCGGCCGGTGACGGTGGAGACCAGCGGGATGCGCGGGCTGTGGAAGGCGATGTCCTCGATGGCGGCGCGGAAGTCGGCGAGGACGGGCTCCATCAGCGGCGAGTGGAAGGCGTGGCTGACGGGCAGCCCGCGGGTCTTGCGGCCGGCGGCGGCCAGCTCGGCGGCGATCTCCCCGACGGTCTCCGCGGCACCGGCCAGCACCACGGACGTCGGCCCGTTGACGGCGGCGATGCCCGCGGTGCCGGTACGGCCCTCCAGGTGGGGCGCGACGTCGGCGGCGGAGGCGAGGGCGGCGGTCATCACGCCCCCGGCGGGCAGGGCCTGCATCAGCCGGCCGCGTACGGCCACGAGGCGCGCGGCGTCCTGCAGCGAGAGCACGCCCGCGGCGTGGGCGGCGGCGATCTCGCCGATGGAGTGCCCGGCCAGCACGTCGGGGCGCACGCCCCAGCTCTCCAGCAGCCAGTACAGCGCCACTTCGACGGCGAACGTCGCGGGCTGCGTGTACTCGGTGCGGCTCAGCAGCTCCGCGTCGCCGCTGTCGATCACCTCGCGCAGGGGGCGGGGCAGGTGCGGGTCGAGGACGTGGCAGACCTCGTCGAAGGCCTCGGCGAAGACCGGGAAGGCGGCGCGCAGCTCGGCGCCCATCCGCGGGCGCTGGGCGCCCTGTCCGGTGAAGAGGAAGGCGAGGGCGCCGTCCTGGGCCGTGCCGGTCGCGAGGCCGGGGGCGGCGGTGCCGGCGGCGAGGGCGTCCAGGCCGCTCAGGGCGTCGTCGCGGCCGCCGGTGAGGAGGACGGCGCGGTGGGGGCCGTCACCGGCGCGGGAGGACAGGGCGAGGGCCACGGCCGCCGGGTCCGGGGCGTCGGCATTTTCGGCGGCGCCGTCGAGATCGGCGGGGCCGGCCGTGCCGAGGGGGCCTGCCGTGCCGAGGGGGCCGGCCGTGCCGGCCAGGAGGTCGCGCAGGGCCGCGGCGCGCGTGCGCAGTTCCTCCTCGGAGCCGGCGGAGAGGACGAGGGGCAGCGGGGCGGGGGCTGCTTCGGGCGGTACGGGGCGCTCCGGTGCGGTGGCGCCGGAGGGTGCGTGGTCCATGGCGGTCTGCCTCGCGGTGTCGTCGGGAAGTTCCAGGTCGTCGGCCGGGTGCGGGCCCGCGGTGCGCGTCATGGCAGCGTGCGGGCGAACGGCTGGGGCGCCGCGGGCACCGTGGTCGCCACGGCCGGCGTGCGAAGCGCCGGGGCCGCGGCACGCACAGCGGTGCGCGGGGCGGGAGCGGGTGGCCGGAAGGCGGGGCGGCCGGGAAGTCCTCGTGTGACGTCCCGTTCCCCGTCGCTGCGGCAGCGTTGCCGTGCGAAAAGCATCTGGAATTGCTGACTTACCGTCAAGGTATCCCCCATCAGACCTTGGTGAACTGTGTCAGGCGATCGTCAGAGCCGTGCCACGCTGCACCTCCTGGACGTTTTCCGTGAAATGCTGGGCGGTGTCGCCGAGGTATCCGAAGCGGAATCCAACGCCGCGCACGGTGATGATCCAGTCGGCCGAACCGAGCTTGCCGCGCAGGCCGCTGACATGGGTGTCGATGGTGCGCCCGGGCCGGGAGCAGGTGTCGTCCCAGACCTGCGTCATCAGTTCCTTGCGGGAGACGACCTTCTTCGGCTGCGAGGCGAGGAGGTGGAGGAGGTCGAATTCCTTGCGGGTCACCTCGATGCGGCGGCCGCCGAGGCGTATTTCGCGCGTTCCCGCGTCGATGGTGAGCGGGCCGGCGGTGATGACGGAGGCGGAGCGGTCGCGGCCGGGGCGCGCGCGGCGCATGACGGCCTCCATGCGGGCCATCAGCTCGCGGAAGCCGTACGGCTTGACGACGTAGTCGTCGGCGCCGGCCTGCAGGCCGAGGACCCGGTCGAGCTCGCTGGCGCGGGCGGTGACGGCGATGACGGGCACGTCACTGGCGGCTCTTACGGCGCGGCAGATCTCCAGGCCGTCGAGGTCGGGCAGTTCGAGGTCGAGGAGGACGAGGTCCGCGTCGCCGTAGACCTCCAGGGCCTTGCTGCCGGTGCCGGCGACGGCGGTGTCGTATCCGTGCCGGCGGAGCCCCTGGACCAGGGTCTCGGCGGCTCGGGCGTCGCTCTCGACCACCAGGACGCGCACGGTGTCCTCGGCCCCGGGGGCTTCGGTCCGGCCGTTCCGCACGCCCTGGCCGGCCGCGGCGCCGGAGCCGGAGCGCGGCCGGGGCAGGCGCGCTGATCGTGACGCGCGGCGTATGTGGGGGTCGAGAGACGTGGTGAGGGCTTGCTGGTTCATCCACTGCTCCTGCACTTTCGCGCGGCGCTGGGGCCGCTAAGCCGACCGTTCAACGCGAGATTACAAACCGGACTGCTGGTTTGTCAAAGGTCTTGACCATCGCCGCGAGGCCGCCCCCGACTACGGCGCAGCGGCCTTCCATCGGCAGCCTGATCTGCCGTCAGCAGCGGGTTTTCCCTGGGTAACCGGCCCCGAGCAGGGGCGTCTGCGGCGCGGATCGGCCGACCGGGACGCATGCCGACCAGGGGGAGAATCCGATTAATTACCCTGAGAAACAGGGCCATATCTCATGTATTCGGACAGCGCTGAGCTAGAAATAAAACCAGTTAGTTGGTTTCATGGTTCCATGACGTTGTCCCCCCTCCATGTTCGTACGTTCGCGCAGCTCAGCGCGGATGCGCGCGGTTCCGCGCGCCCCACCGGAACGCACCGCTCCAAGGGCCGGCCATGACCAAGCAGGTACGGGCCATGAACACCCGTCACGCCCTGATCCGCTCCGCGGCCCAGGCGTTCGACCAGCACGGCTACACCCGGGCCAAGCTCGCCGGCATCAGCGCCGGCGCCGGCGTGAGCACGGGCGCGCTGCACTTCCACTTCGACACCAAGGCCGCCATGGCCGCGGCGGTGGAGGCGGAAGCCGCCCGCATCCTGCACGCCGTCGCCCGCCGCGTCCACCGCCGCAGCCCCTGCGCGCTGCAGGCCCTGGTGAACACCTCGCACGCCTTCGCCCAGCAGTTGTGCTGGGACGTCGTCGTACGGGCCGGCTTCCACCTCAACGCGCGCACCGCGCACGCCTCCGAGACCGATCTGCTGCAGGAGTGGCTGGAGTGCGTGCGCCGGTACCTGGCGCGGGCCGCGCAGGAGGGAACGCTCCTCGCGGACGCCCCGGCCGAGGACATGACGGCGACCATCATCGGAGCGACGATCGGCTTCGAGGGGCTCGCGCGGCGCGACCGCGAGTGGCTCTCCCGCCCCACACTGTCCAGCCTGTGGCGCGCGCTGCTTCCCCGGCTTGCCGCACCCGAGGCCCTGGCCCGGCTGGAGCCGGCGGGAACCGAGTGCGCGCTCAGCGCCGCCGGCAGCACCGCCGCCGCGCCCGGCTGCCCGGAGGGCGGGGCGCGGGAGACGGGGAAGGGCTGAGGCGACTGAGGGGCTGAGGCGGGCGAGGCGACTGTGGGCTGAGGCGGCTGAGGCGGCAAACAGACGCCGGGCGTGATGGGCTCACGCCTCCCCCACGAACTTCACGCCGCCTTCACGGAAGCTGTTGACAAACAGGCTGACCGGTTTGTTAGCGTCCCTGAGGTCGGAACGACGCACACGTGGGGGGACATGTGGGAATCGCGGACAGCTCAGCGGGACGCGGCCGGTCGGGGTTCGCCCTGCTGGAGGCCGTGGTCGGCAACGGCTTCACGACGGCCCTGCAGGAGGGCCTGGGCCGTTCGGCCGTCTCCTCCCTCGGCTCCCACGGCTCCCATGGGACGCACGGGACGCACGGGACGCACGGGACGCACGGGGTGCGGCAGTCAGGCCCCGGGCCGGTCGTGGTGCCCATGGTGCCCGGCCGGCGGCGGCCCGCGGCCGGGAGCGCCCTCGGCGTGGACACGGCCGCGGTGATGCGCCGCTACGAAGCGGCCCTGCCCGGCGTCCTGCAGGACCTCGGGTGCGACGCGCCCACGCTGCGTACCTCCCTCGTCCTGCACGCCCGGTGCGTGCTGGCCGCGGCGGAAGCCGCCGCCGAGCGGGGCGGCCGGGCGCCCGCGGACGCCTGGCGGGCCCCGGCGGCGATGCGCGCGGACACCCGGATCCCGGAAGCGGCCGCGGGCCTGCTGCTGGAGTGTGCGCTCCAGGAGGTGCTGGCGGCCGGCGACCCGCGGGGGGCGGGAACCGCGCGCCGTGCGGCACGGGTCGTCCGGCTGCTCGGCGGCGGTGCCGCCGCGGGCCGGGACGACGGGGTCTGGCGCGAGCGCCGGCGGCTGGCCCGGGAGATCCACGACCAGCTCGGCACCTCGCTCGCCCTGGCCCTGCGCCACCTGGAGTCGCCCGGCGCCGGGGAGGCCGGCAGGGCCGGCGACCTCGTGCGCGAGGCGCTCGGGCGGTCGCGGGAGCTGGTGGGCGAGCTCCGCCTGGCGGCCGAACTGCCGCCGCTGGCACGCGCCGTGGAGGAGTTCGCCGCGCAGGTCTCGCCCGGGACGCCGGTGTCCGTGGCCGCCACGGGCGACGAGTCGCTGCTGTCGGACGCCTCCCGGCGCGAGCTGTTCTGGTCCGTGCGCGAATGCCTGTGCAACAGCTTCGTGCACGCCCCGGGCACGGCGGTGGCGGTGACGACGCGAGTGACGCGGCGGTGGGCCCACGCCCGCGTGGAGGACGCCGGCCCCGGCTTCGACGCGACGCGCGTCATGTGCGCACCGGCGGCGGGGGGCCTGCGGTGGGTGCGCGAGCGCATCGAGGACATCGGCGGCCGGGTCGCGGTGGAGAGCACGCCGGGAGAGGGGACCCGGGTGAGCATTCACGTACCGCTGCTGGCGCGGGCCTGAGCGAGCCGGGCGCCGGAGCGGGCGGGGCCGCTCAGGTGGTGGCTGCGGCGGCTGCTCGCTGGTCTTGGTGGGCCTGTTGCTGGTCCTGGTGGGCCTGCCAGACGCGGGCCCCGCGGTCGGGGGCGGTGTCCAGGTTCCGCAGCGTGCCCGGGACGGCGATGCCGGGCAGGAACATGTCGTAGAGATGGGAGATGCGCTTCTCCAGGGCGCCGCCCTCGCCGTGGGCGGTGGCGAGGATCTCCACGCCCGTCCACGCCCCGACGAAGAGGGTGGCCGTCGCGCCGGGGTCCACGTGGGGCAGGACCTCGCCCTGCGCCTTCGCCTCGGTCAGCTGCCCCGCGATGAAGTCGATCCAGGCGGGCCAGGACGTGCCGAACAGGTCGCGGGCCTTGCGGTCGGCGGAGAGCCGGATGGAGGCGCTCAGCAGGGGCTCGCGGGGCAGGCGGTGCGCGAGGACCATGCCCACGTCGACCCACTCCTGCAGCCTCGACTCCTGGGGCAGGACGCCCTCCAGGGTGAGCGCCTGGTCCAGGACGCCGCGGGCCAGCTCCTCCTTGGAGGCGAAGTGGAAGTACAGGGCGCCCTTGGTCACGCCCGCCCGCGCGAGGATCTGCGCGATGGTCGTGGACTCGTACCCGAACTCGTCGAAGACGGCGCCGGCCGCTTCCAGGATCAGACGGCGCGTGCGGACCGCCCGCTCCTGCTTCGCCACGTGAACCTCCGTGCTGAGTGGCGTCGTGCCGAGCGCCTTCCGAAATACAAACCGTGGAGTACGTATCGTACATGCGGCGTCGTGGCGGGTCTTACACGCGAGACGTCACAGCAGGCTCACCGCCGTGTCCACGGCCCGGGCGACGTCCCCGTCCGCCGGGTAGAGGAGGGAGCGGCCCGCCACCAGCCCCTGCACCGTCGGCAGGCGCAGCGCCGACCGCCAGCGCTCGTACGCGGCGTCCTGGTTCGCGCCGGTGTCGCCGCCGAGCAGGACGGCCGGCAGCGCCGAGGTCTCCATCACCCGTGCCATGTCCGCGGGGTCCTCCGTCACCGGCACCTTCAGCCACGTGTACGCGGACGTCCCGCCCAGCCCGGAGGCGATGGCGATCGCCGTCGTGACGGCGTCGGCGCCGAGGTCGTTGACGACGCGCCCGCCCGACCGCCGGCAGAGGAACGGCTCGACGAAGACCGGCAGCCGGCGGGCGGCCATCTCGTCGACGGTGCGGGCGGCCGCGTGCAGGGTCCTGAGCGAGCCGGGGTCGCCGGGGTCGATGCGCAGGAGCAGCTTTCCGGCGTCGAAGCCGAGCGCGGCCAGGTCCTCGGGGCGCGGGCCGGTGAAGCGGTCGTCCAGCTCGAAGGCCGCGCCGGCGAGCCCGCCGCGGTTCATGGAGCCGATGACGACCTTGTTCTCCAGCGCGCCGAGCAGCAGCAGGTCGTCCAGGACGTCGGCGGAGGCCAGCACCCCGTCGACGCCGGGCCGCGACAGGGCGAGGCACAGCCGCTCCAGCAGGTCGGGCCGGGCGGCCATGGCGAACGGCCGGTCACCGGCGGCGAGGGCCCCGCGGGCGGGATGGTCCGCCGCGATCACCATCAGCCGCCCGCTCTCCCCGACGAGAGGCCGCCGAGGCCGCCGCGCGGCGGCCTCGGCAATGGCCTCAGGATGCCGGCTCCGAATCCGGGCAAGCTCCCCGATCCCCACCTTCACGAGAACCGGCCTTCAGCCGGGGCCTCCTGGCCGGAGGGGCGGGTCCCGGAGCGGGGGTTTTCGCCGGAGGGGCTGGTCCCCGTACCGGGGTTCACGCCGGACGGGCGACCCTCCACGCCGGAGGGCGGCGAATCGCCGCCAGCGAGGCGGGACCCCGTACCGGAAACGGCGGCCGTCGTACAAGACTGGCCGGTCCCCGTACCGGGGTGCTCGCCGGAGGGACGACCCTCCACGCCGGACGGCAACGAATCGCCGCCAGCGAGGCGAGACTCCGTGCCGGAAACGGCGGTCACCGTACAAGACGGGCCGACCCCCGTACCAGGGCCCTCGCCGGAGGCGCCCGGCGTCCCGGCGGGCCCGGGCGCCTCGGCCGTCCCGGCCACCCCGGACGTCGCGGCCACCCCGGACGTTCCGGAAGCGCGGGTCAGGAGGGCCTCCACCTCCTGACCCGTCGGCATGGCGGACGAGCACGACAAGCGCGAAGCCACCACCGCCCCCGCCGCGTTCGCGAAGCGGAGGGTCCGGTCCAGAGGCCAGCCGGACAGCAGCCCGTGGCACAGGGCGCCGCCGAACGCGTCGCCCGCGCCGAGCCCGTTGACGACCTCCACCTCTACGGGCGGCGCCTGCACCGTCGTCCCGTCGCGGTGGACCGCGAGGACGCCCTCCGGCCCCCGTTTGACCACGGCGAGTTCGACCCCCGTGGCGAGCAGCGCCCGCGCCGCGCGCCACGGATCGCGCTCGCCCGTGGCGACCTCGCACTCGTCGGCGTTGCCGACGGCGACGGTGGCGTGCGCGAGGGCCGCGGCGTAGTGCGGCCGGGCGGCGGCCATGGCGGCCGGCCCCGTACGCCCGCCGTCCCCCGACGCGCCGCCCTCGCCGCCCCAGAACACCGGCCGCCAGTCCAGGTCCAGGACCGTGACGCCGCGCCGCGCCCGCGCGGCGAGCGCGGCCAGCGTCGCGGCCCGGCTGGGCTCCTCGCACAGGCCGGTGCCGGTCGCCCAGAAGATCCGCGCGGCCCGGATCGCGCCGAGGTCGAGCTCGTCGGCCCGGATCTCCAGGTCGGGCGCCTTGGGTCGGCGGTAGAAGTAGAGCGGGAAGTCGTCCGGCGGGAAGATCTCGCAGAACGTCAGGGGCGTCTGGTACGCGGCGACGGGGGTCACCCACCGGTCGTCCACGCCGAAGCCGCGCAGCGCGTCGTGGAGGAAGTCGCCGAAGGGGTCCGCGCCGGTGCGGCTGATGAGCGCCGCGCGCCGGCCGAGCCGCGCCGCGGCGACCGCGACGTTCGCGGCCGAGCCGCCCAGGAACCTGCCGAAGGTCTCGGCCTCGGCCAGCGGCACGCCGGTCCGCAGCGGGTACAGGTCCACGCCGACCCGGCCCATGGTGACCACGTCAAAAGGGCTGACAGGGCCGGAAGGATCGAAAGACATGCGAGGCCTTCCTGACGGACGACTCGGCTCGGCTCGGCTCGACTCCGGCCATTGTCCTTACATACGGACGCAAACGGAAGGCATCTTGACGTGACGTCCGTATGTAAGGACGTAACCTTGACACTCCCCCGCCCTGCGGGGAGGCTACGGGCAACCAAGCCCCTCGCCCGAGGAGAGCCGCCCATGCCCGCTCCCGACGCGAACGCCCCCTCCCCGCACCGCATCCGGGTCGGCTCCGCCCCCGACTCCTGGGGCGTCTGGTTCGCCGACGATCCGGCGCAGCTGCCCTGGCGGCGGTTCCTGGACGAGGTCGCCGACGCGGGCTACGAGTGGATCGAGCTGGGCCCGTACGGCTACCTGCCGACCGACCCGTCCCGCCTGCGCGACGAGACGCAGCGGCGCGGCCTCAAGGTCTCCGCGGGCACGGTCTTCACCGCGCTGCACCGCGGGCCGGGCACCTGGGAGGCGACGTGGGCGCACGTCGCGCCCGTCGCGGAGCTCACCGCCGCGATGGGGGCGCGGCACCTCGTCGTCATCCCGTCCTTCTGGCGCGACGACAAGACCGCCGAGCTCCTGGAGGAGCCCGAGCTGACCGCGGATCAGTGGCGGCACCTCGCCGGCGGCACGGAGCGGCTCGCCCGCGAGGTCCGCGAGCGCTACGGGCTCCGCATCGTCGTCCACCCGCACGCGGACACCCACATCGACACCGAGGCGCACGTCGAGCGGTTCCTCGACGCGACCGACGCGTCACTGGTCGGCCTGTGCCTGGACACCGGGCACTACGCGTACTGCGGCGGCGACAGCGTCCGGCTCATCGAGACGTACGGGGAGCGGATCGGCTACCTCCACCTCAAGCAGGTGGACCCGGAGGTCCTCGCGGACGTCCGGGCCAAAGGGACGGCGTTCGGGCCCGCCGTCCGGCAGGGCGTCATGTGCGAGCCGCCGCGGGGCGTTCCGGCGCTGGAGCCCGTCCTCGCCGCGGCCTCCCGGCTGGACGCGGACCTGTTCGCCATCGTGGAACAGGACATGTACCCGTGCCCGCCGGACCGCCCCTTGCCGATCGCCCGGCGCACGCGGCGCTTCCTGCGCGGTTGCGGCCTCTGAGACCGGGAGACTTTCACGATGAAGCACGAAGGCACGGGCGAAGGCACGGGCGCAGGCACAGGCACAGGCGCAGGCGCAGGCGGAGCCGTCCTCGGCGTCGCGGTCATCGGCACGGGGCGCATGGGCTCGGACCACGTCCGGCGCCTCGACCGGGTCATCAGCGGGGCGCGGGTCAGCGCGGTCATAGACGTCGACGGCGAGCGCGCCGAACGGATCGCGGACGGCATCCCCGGCTGCACCGCGTACACGGATGCCGCCGCCGCGATGGACGCCGGAGACGTCGACGCCGTGCTCATCGCCTCGCCCGGCCCCGCGCACGAGGCGGCGCTGCTGGCCGCCTTCGCGCGGGACCTGCCCGTGCTGTGCGAGAAGCCGCTCACGCCCGGGGCGGAGTCCGCGCTGCGGGTGATGGAGGCCGAGGTCCGGCTCGGGCACCGGCGGGCGCAGGTGGGCTTCATGCGCCGCTACGACACGGAGTACCTGCAGCTGAAGGCGCTGCTCGACGGCGGCGGGCTCGGGCGCCCGCTGATGCTCCACTGCCGGCACCGGAACGTGGCCACGCCGCCGGGCTTCACCGAGGCGATGATGATCAACGACTCTGTGGTGCACGAGATCGACGCCACGCGGTGGCTGCTGGGGCAGGAGATCACGGCGGTGAGCGTGGTGAAGCCGGCCCCGTCGCCGGCCGCGCCCGGTGGCCTGAGCGACCCTCAGCTGGTCCTGCTGGAGACCTCCGGCGGCGCCGTGGCCGATGTCGAGGTCTTCGTCAACTGCGGGTTCGGCTACCAGGTGCAGTGCGAGGCGGTGGGCGAGCGCGGCAGCGCGCGGCTGGGCGACGCGCACGGCCTGTACGTCAACGCCGCGGGGCGCTGGGGCGGCGCCGTCGCCCAGGACTACGTGGACCGCTTCCGCGAGGCGTACGACCGCGAGGTCCAGCACTGGGTGGACGCGACGCGGCGCGGGGAGACGGAGGGGCCGAGCGTGTGGGACGGGTACGCGGCGGCGGCGGTCTGCGAGGCGGGCGTCCGGGCCCAGTCGACGGGCGCCCGCGAGGAACTGACCCTCCCCCCGCGCCCCCCGCTGTACACATGACCCACCGCCCCCCGTCTGCGGCGAGGACCGGCGAGGACCAGCGAGGACCGGCGGGGCCTCGGCCGGACGGCCGCCCGGTTACAGGATGGAGTCAGTCATGCGGATCGGAGTCGTCGGGGCCGGGCGGATCGGGGCGCATCATGCTGCCGTCCTCGCAGCACTCGACGGGGTCGAGTGCGTCGTCGTCGCGGACGCCGATCCCGCCCGCGCCGCAGCCCTCGCCGCCCGCACCGGGGCGCGGGCCGCCCCCTCCCCCGGGGCCGTGTTCGACGGGCGCGTCGACGCGGTCGTGATCGCGGCGACCACCGCGGCGCACCCCGGTCTCATCGCGCGGGCCGCCCGCGCCGGCCTGCCCGCGTTCTGCGAGAAACCCGTCGCCCTGGACGTCCCCGGCACGCTGCGCGCGCTCCGCGAGGCCGACGCGGCGGGCACGCTGCTGCAGCTGGGGTTCCAGCGGCGCTTCGACGCCGGTTTCCGCGCGGCCCGCGCCGCCCTGCGCGCGGGCCGCCTGGGCCGCGTGCACACGATCCGTGCCGTCACCTCGGACCCCGCGCCCCCGCCCGCCGCGTTCCTGGCGCAGTCCGGCGGGCTGTTCCGGGACTGCCTGGTGCACGACTTCGACGCCGTCCGGTGGCTGACGGGACGCGAGGTGACGGAGGTGTACGCCCGCGGAGCGGCCGGCGGGGCGTCCGCGGCGCTCTTCGAGGAGGCGGGCGACGTGGACACCGCCGCCGCCCTCCTCACCCTCGACGACGGCACCCTCGTCACGGCGACGGCGACCCGCTGCAACGGCGCGGGCTACGACGTCCGCACGGAGCTGTCGGGCGAGCTCGACCAGTGGGTCGTCGGCCTGGACGCCCGTACGCCCGCGACCTCGGCGGAGCCCTCCGGGCCGCCCCCGCCCGCGCGCCCCTGGACCGGCTTCCTGGAGCGGTTCGCGGACGCGTACCGCGCCGAGCTGGCCGCCTTCCTCCTGGCGGCCCGCGGCGAGGCGCCCAACCCGTGCCCTGCCCGCGAGGGGCTGCACGCCCTCCTGGTGGCCGAGGCGTGCGAGACGTCCCGGCGGGAGAACCGCCCGGTGCGCCTCACCGTCACGCCCCCGGCCTGACGCCCGTCACCGGACCGTACACGGGGTCATACACCTGTCACAGGCGTCACGTTCTCACCGTCCTTCCGTCACAGCCGGACGACGGCGCCTCACCGGCGATCACTCTGCGCGTTCAACGAACGAAAGTCGTGGTGATCGACAAGGCCGCGCCGCAGCTCCCCCGACGGATCCCCCTCCGTCGCTGCGGCGCAGCGGAGAGGCGCGAGATGACCGACCGTCGACTCTGGTCCTACAAGGAGATCGCAGCGCACATCGGCGTGCAGACCGATACCGTGCGGACCTACCGGAAGCACGGGCTGCTGCCCAAGCCCGACCACACCGAGGGCGGCAAGCCCTACTGGTACGCGGACACGGTCCGCGCCTGGGTGGCGAGCCGCCCGGGCAACCGTGCCCGCCGCGATCCGAAGAACTGACGCGTCCGAAGAACTCACACGTCCGAAGAACCGATCCGACACCCGTCCGGGCCCCGGGCCTCAATGGCCCGGGGCCCCTTGCCGCCCTCCACAGGAATACCCCCGGGGGGTAAGCTGTTGCCGCACGGTGTCACATCCGATCTTCCCGAGGAGAACCGCCATGAGCGCCCAGCCCACCACCGACGTCACCACCGTCTACCGCGTGACCGGCATGACCTGCGGCCACTGCGAGTCCGCCGTGAAGGAGGAGCTCTCCGCCGTGGCCGGCGTCACGTCCGTCAAGGCCGTGGCCGCCGACGGCCTGGTCACCGTCGTCTCCGCGGGCCCGCTGGACGAGGAGGCCGTCCGCGCCGCCGTGGACGAGGCGGGCTACGAGCTCACCGGCCGCGTCTGAGCCCCGCGGTCACCGCAACACCCCCCGCGCGGACCGCACCCCAGTCCGACACGTAACCCACATAAGTGACACAACACCCACACAATTGGGATCTTGCCCCGCTGCGCCCGTTATGGCAGGAGACCTAGATCACAGCAATGGCAACGTAACCATTGCGGGGGGTCGTGGGTCTAACCGGGCAGTGCTGGATCGTCTTGGGGGACGGTACCGGCCACGCGTGGCCGGGGCACGTACCCGGGGAGCTTTGAGCGGCCCTCCCGTACGTACGCGTCCCGGCAGATCGCGTCGGCTGCGCGCACCGAGGCTCCCGGCCGGATCCCGTGGGGGGAATCCGTACCGGGGAACGGGAAGCGCCCCGCTCCGACCCGTGGGGGGATCGGAGGCGGGGCGCTTTTCCAGGCCCATGCGAAAAGCCCTGAGAGCCATGGCGGCTCTCAGGGCTTTTGTCGGCTACGGGGCCGGACGGCCGCGCGCGAGGCGCGGCGCCCGGCACCGAGCGGCAGACGTCAGGCGCGCTCGACCGGGAGGTCCCGCTCGACGACGCCGGTGTAGATCTGGCGCGGGCGGCCGATCCGGGAACCCGGCTCCTTGATCATCTCGTGCCACTGCGCGATCCAGCCGGGCAGCCGGCCGAGGGCGAAGAGCACGGTGAACATCTCGCTGGGGAAGCCCATGGCCCGGTAGATCAGACCCGTGTAGAAGTCCACGTTCGGGTAGAGGTTGCGCGAGACGAAGTAGTCGTCGGAGAGCGCGTGCTCTTCCAGCTTCAGCGCGATGTCGAGCAGCTCGTCGGACTTGCCGAGCGCCGAGAGGACGTCGTGCGCCGCCGCCTTGATGATCTTCGCCCGGGGGTCGAAGCTCTTGTAGACGCGGTGGCCGAAGCCCATCAGGCGGACGCCGTCCTCCTTGTTCTTCACCTTGCGGATGAAGGAGTCCACGTCGCCGCCGGACTTCTGGATGCCTTCCAGCATCTCCAGCACGGCCTGGTTGGCGCCGCCGTGCAGCGGGCCCCACAGGGCGTTGATGCCGGCGGAGATCGACGCGAAGAGGTTGGCCTGCGAGGAGCCCACCAGGCGCACGGTCGACGTGGAGCAGTTCTGCTCGTGGTCGGCGTGCAGGATCAGCAGCTTGTCCAGGGCGCTGACGACGACCGGGTCCAGCTCGTACTCGGCGGCGGGCACCGAGAAGGTCATGCGCAGGAAGTTCTCGACGTAGCCGAGGTCGTTGCGCGGGTAGACGATCGGGTGGCCGATCGACTTCTTGTACGCGTAGGCCGCGATCGTCGGGAGCTTGGCCAGCAGCCGGATCGTGGAGAGGTGGCGCTGCTGCTCGTCGAACGGGTTGTGGCTGTCCTGGTAGAAGGTCGACAGCGCGCTGACCACGGAGGAGAGCATCGCCATCGGGTGCGCGTCCCGCGGGAAGCCGTCGAAGAAGCGCTTGACGTCCTCGTGCAGCAGGGTGTGCTGGGTGATCTCGCCCTTGAAGGTCGCCAGCTCGTCGCCCGAGGGCAGCTCGCCGTTGATCAGCAGGAAGGCGGTCTCGAGGAAGGAGCTGCGCTCGGCGAGCTGCTCGATCGGGTAGCCCCGGTAGCGCAGGATGCCCTGCTCACCGTCGAGGTAGGTGATCGCGGATTTGTAGGCGGCGGTGTTGCCATAACCGGAGTCCAGGGTCACCAGACCGGTCTCGGCGCGGAGCTTGCCGATATCGAAGCCCTTGTCGCCGACGGTGCTGCCGACCACCGGGTAGGTGTATTCGCCGTCCCCGTACCGCAGTACTACAGAGTTGTCGCTCACGTCATCCCTCACCGACGTTGTGCCTCTTCTTCGAGGTGCCCTGACTACCCCTACCTTCCCCCATTTGGACGATGGTCGTGCACTCGGGGTCGGCCATAGGGCCTAAAGACGGCACTCAGTGCCGCCCAGCCTGGCCATACTGCCCCCTTCGCCCCGGTTGGTAAACCGATGAGAGACGAATCCCACCCCGGATCCACGCTCTCCGGGGCCGGTTCGGCCCGCCAGGGGGGCCGTCCGGCCCTTCACAAAACCTCCCCGAACGCCCTCACATTCCCAGCCGGTGATCGAGCGCCGTGCACCTCCTGCCTGCGGAGAGGGTCCGCACGGCCTGCCCGAGCGCCTTCCGCGACCCCACCAGCACCACCAGCCGTTTTGCCCGGGTTACCGCGGTATAAAGGAGATTGCGCTGCAGCATCATCCAGGCACCGGTGGTGACCGGGATCACCACGGCCGGGTATTCGCTGCCCTGCGAGCGGTGGATGGTCACGGCGTAGGCGTGGGCGAGCTCGTCGAGTTCGTCGAAGTCGTAGCCCACCTCCTCGTCCTCGTCGGTGCGCACGGTGAGCCGCTGCTCGACGACGTCGAGGCCGGTGACGACGCCCACCGTGCCGTTGAAGACTCCGTTCTGCCCCTTTTCGTAGTTGTTGCGCACCTGGGTGACCTTGTCGCCGACGCGGAAGACCCGGCCGCCGAAGCGGCGCTCGGGCAGATCGGGCCGGGCGGGCGTGATCGCCTGCTGCAGCAGACCGTTGAGGGTGCCGGCCCCCGCCGGGCCGCGGTGCATCGGGGCCAGCACCTGCACGTCCCGGCGCGGGTCGAGGCCGAACTTCGCGGGGATGCGCCGGGCCGCGACGTCCACGGTGAGCCGGCCGGCCTCCTCGGTGTCCTCCTCGGCGAAGAGGAAGAAATCCGTCATCCCCTGAGTGATGGGCTGCGCCCCGGAGTTGATGCGGTGTGCATTGGTGACGACACCGGACTGCTGTGCCTGCCGGAAGATGCGGGTGAGCCGGACGGCGGGGACGGGGCTGCCGGGGGCCAGGAGGTCGCGCAGCACCTCCCCGGCGCCCACGGAGGGCAGTTGGTCCACGTCGCCGACGAGGAGCAGGTGGGCGCCCGGCGGCACGGCCTTCACGAGCTTGTTGGCCAGCAGCAGGTCGAGCATGGACGCCTCGTCCACGACCACCAGGTCGGCGTCGAGGGGGCGGTCCTTGTCGTAGGCGGCGTCGCCGCCGGGCTTGAGCTCCAGGAGCCGGTGGACGGTGGACGCCTCGGCGCCCGTGAGCTCGGAGAGCCGCTTGGCGGCCCGCCCGGTGGGGGCCGCGAGCACGACCTTGGCCCCTTTGGCCCGGGCCAGTTCGACCACGGAGCGGACGGTGAAGGACTTGCCGCAGCCCGGCCCGCCGGTGAGCACGGCGACCTTGCTGGTGAGCGCGAGCCGGACCGCATCCCGCTGCTCGAGGGCGAGCTGCGCGCCCGTGCGCCCCGCGAGCCAGGTCAGGGCCCGCTCCCAGTCGACGTCCTGGAAGGCGGCGAGCCGGTCGGCGCCGGCCCCCAGCAGCCGCTTCAGCTGCCCGGCCAGGGAGAGTTCGGCGCGGTGGAAGGGGATGAGGTAGACGGCGGTGACGGGCTGCCCGCCCTCGGGGCCGGGGACCTGCTCGCGGACCACCCCCGCGGCGCTCTCCGCGCCTTCCCCCGCTTCCGGGGCGGCCAGTTCGGCGAGGCAGTCGATGACGAGCCCGGTGTCGACCTGGAGGAGCTTCACGGCGTCGGCGATCAGCCGCTCCTCGGGGAGGTAGCAGTGCCCCTGGTCGGTGGACTGGGAAAGGGCGTACTGCAGCCCGGCCTTGACCCGCTCCGGGCTGTCGTGCGGGATGCCCACGGCCTGGGCGATGCGGTCGGCGGTGAGGAAGCCGATGCCCCACACGTCGGCGGCCAGCCGGTAGGGCTGGTTGCGGGTGACGGAGATGGAGGCGTCCCCGTACTTCTTGTAGATGCGCACGGCGATGGAGGTGGAGACCCCGACGCCCTGGAGGAAGACCATGACCTCCTTGATGGCCTTCTGCTCCTCCCAGGCGGCGCCGATGAGCTTCGTGCGCTTCGGGCCGAGGCCGGGGACCTCGATGAGGCGGCCCGGGTCGCTCTCGATGACGTCGAGCGTGTCCGTGCCGAAGTGCTCGGTGATGCGGTCGGCGATGCGCGGGCCGATGCCCTTGATCAGGCCGGAGCCGAGATAGCGGCGGATGCCCTGGACGGTGGCGGGCAGGACGGTGGTGTAGTTCTCGACGGTGAACTGGCGTCCGTACTGCGGGTGGGAGCCCCAGCGGCCCTCCAGCCGCAGCGACTCCCCCGGCTGCGCGCCGAGGAGCGAGCCGACCACCGTGAGAAGGTCGCCGCCGCCGCGGCCGGTGTCGACGCGCGCGACCGTATAGCCGCTCTCCTCGTTGGCGTAGGTGATCCGCTCCAGGACACCTTCGACGACTGCCATCTGGACCATGCACCGACGGTACCGGCAGGCTCCGACAACGGTTCGAGGCTGTGGATAACCGGCGCCCGGGGCCGCGCAGCGAGGCCGAAGGGGCCGCGATGTCGAGGGGGCCCGGTCCGACGACCGGGCCCCCTCGCGTTCCCCCCAAAACCGGCTTCCTCAGAATCCCCCCGGATCCCTCCCCAGGAAGCCCGATGCCTTGTACGACCCACCCGGGCGGCAAAGGGTTGCAGCGCTTTCAAGGAGTTATCGTTCCGTTACCCCTTGTGCGATTTCGGGGTTCTCGGACACGGGCGGTGGAGGCAGCACGTACCGTCGGTAACGGTCCAGGGTCTCTGTGAGGACCTCTTCTGCCGTACGGGGAGCATCTCCCGCCCGTCCCGGGGGAACCCGTTTCCCATGAAGCTCGCTTTTTCCACGCTCGGAGTGCCCGGCCTGCCCCTGCCGGAGGTGGTGCGGCTGGCCCGCGCGCACGGCTGGGACGGCGTCGAGCTGCGGGCCCACCCGGAGGAGCCCGTGCACCCCGCCTGCGGGCCGCGGGAGCGGGAGGCGGCGGCCGCGGAGTTCGCCGGGGCGGGCGTCGAGATCCTGGCGGTGGCGGGCTACGCACGGGTGGCCGCCGCCGGTGACGATGCGGCCGTGCTGCGCGAGCTGAGCGGGCTCGTCGGCCTGGCGGCCGACCTGGGGGCCCGTCACGTGCGGGTCTTCCCGGGCGGTGACGGCCTGCCGGCGGAGGAGGCGGACGCGACGGCGGCCCGGCGGCTGGGCGCGGTGGCGCCGCTGGCCGCGGACCGGGGCGTGCACGTGCTGCTGGAGACGCACGACTCGCACCGGCGGGCCGCGGACGCCGCCCGGATCCTGGGCACCGTGGGGCACGCGCACATCGGCGCCCTGTGGGACGTCCTGCACACCTGGCTGGGCGGGGAGTCCCCCGCCGTGAGCCTGCCGGTGCTCGCGCCGCACCTGGGCTACGTCCAGGTGAAGGACGTCGCCTCGGCACAGGACACGGCGCCGCTGCCGCTGGGGGCCGGGGTGCTGCCGCTGGGCGACTGCGTACGGGCGCTCACGGCGTCGGGCTGGGACGGCTGGCTGTGCTGGGAGTACGAGAAGCGCTGGCATCCTGCGGCGGCAGACTTCGGGCAACTGGCCGGGCCGGGCGCGGAGTACTTGCGCCGCCTGCTCGCCGCCGCCCCGCCAGCGCCGTGACGCCCACCCCGGACACCAGCAGCACCGCCGCGCCCCAGCGCAGCGGGCTCACCCCCTCGCCGAGGAAAAGCGCCGCCGACGACATGCCGAAGACGGGCACCAGGAGGCTGAAGGGCGCGACGGCCGAGGCGTCGTAGGTGCGCAGCAGGAAGCCCCAGGCGCCGAAGCCGAGGACGGTGGAGACCCAGGCCACGAAGAGGATCGCTCCGGCACCGCTCCAGTCGAGGGACCGCAGCGCTTCGGCGTCCGCCCGGGGGCCCTCGAAGAGGAGCGAGAGCAGCAGGAGGGGCAGGACGGGGACGGTGCTCGCCCAGACCATGAAGTTGAGCGCGTCGGGCGGCGCCGCCTTGCGGGTGATGACGTTGGAGACGCCCCACAGGGCGGCCGCGGTCACGACGAGGGCGAAGCCGAGCAGCGGCCCGGACGTGCCCTCGTCGACGGCCGCCACGGCGATGCCCGCGAGGGCGACGCCCATGCCCAGCACGCGGGTGCGCCCGAGGCGTTCGCCGAGGACGGCCGTGGCGAGCAGGGCGGTGAAGACGGCCTGGGCCTGCAGGACGAGCGAGGACAGGCCGGCGGGCATCCCCAGGTGCATGCCGGTGAACAGCAGGCCGAACTTGCCGACGCCCAGGACGAGTCCGACGGCGACGATCCAGCGCCACCGCACGTGCGGGCGGCCGACGACCAGGACGGCCGGTACGGCCGCGGCGAGGAAGCGCAGGGCGGAGAAGAGCAGCGGCGGGAAGTGGGCGAGGCCGAAGTCGATGACGACGAAGTTGACGCCCCAGACGGCGGCGACGAGAACGGCGAGGGAGAGGTGCAGGGGACGCATGGGGCAAGCCTCGCCGCCCCGACCCTGTAGCACCAGCACAGGTTCCTTCATCATGGGATTCAGCAATGCTGAAACGAAAGGGGGCGACCGGTGCTGGACCTGGCACGCCTGCGGGCCCTGCACGCCGTGTCGGTGCACGGTTCGGTGAGCGCGGCGGCCACGGCTCTGGGGTACACCCCGTCGGCCGTCTCACAGGCCGTCACCAAGCTGGAGCGGGAGACGCGGACGACGCTGCTGGAGCGGCGCGGGCGCGGTGTCGCGCTGACCGACGAGGGGCGGCATCTGGCGGCGACGGCTCAGCAGTTGCTGGCGCTGGTCGAGCGGGCGGAGACGGAGCTGGAGGAGCGGCGCGGGCAGCCGGCGGGCCGGCTGGTCGTCGGGGCGTTCCCGTCGGCCGCGCGCGGTCTGCTGCCCGGGGTGCTGGCCCGTCTCGCGCGTGACCACCCCGCGCTGGACGCCCGTCTGCTGGAGGTCGATCCGCACCTGTCGACCGACCTGGTCGCCCAGAGCGTCATCGACATCGCCGTCGTCCACGACTGGGACATCGCCCCGCTGGCCCCGCCGGAGGGCCTGGAGCGGGTGCTGATCGGCGAGGACGGGTGCGACGTCCTGGTGCCGGAGGGTCATCCGCTGGCCGGGCGTGCCGTGCTCGACCGGAGCGACCTGCCGCACCAGCGCTGGATCTGCCAGCCGCCGGGCACCGTCTGCCACGACTGGCTGGTGCGCACGCTCCGCGCCGCCGGGCACGAGCCGGACCTCGCCTACCAGGCCGCTGAGAACCACACCCACGTCGCGCTGGTGGCCGCGGGTCTGGGGATCACCCTCATGCCGCGCCTGGGGCGGGGGCCGCTGCCGGAGGGCGTGCGGGCCGTGCCGCTGGAACCGGTGCCCGTACGGCGGCTCTCCGCCCTGTGGCGCACCGGCGCGGCCCGCCGGCCGGCGATTGCCGAAACCGTCCGCACGCTGCACGAACAGTGGCCCCTGAGGACGTTCTGAACCGTTGCATCACCCGTTTAAATCGTATGATGCAGCCGCCCGGGGGTGGTCCTCGGCGAGAGGGCTGCGCACATGACGGTGGACACCAAGGAACGGCTGATCCGGGCTGCGGACACCGTGCTGCGGACGCAGGGCTACGCCAAGTCCAGCGCGCGGGCGATCGCCAAGGAGGCGGGCGTCAACTCGGCCCTGGTCTTCTATCACTTCGGGGGCGTCGACCCGCTGCTGTTCGCCGCGCTCGACCGCTCCTCCGCCGAGCGCATGGAGCTGCTCACCGAGGCCGTCGCGGGCGCCCGCACGCTGGAGGACCTCGTGGACGCGGGCACTCGCGTCTACCGCAGCGACATCGAGGCCGGGCACCTGACCATGTTCTCCGAGCTCGTCGCCGCGGCCGTCGCCAAGCCGGAGCTGCGCGAGGAGATCCGGGACCGGGCGGAGCCGTGGATCGCCTTCGTCGAGCAGACGCTGGAGCGGGTCATCGGCGGGACGCCGCTCGCCCGGCTCACGCCGCCGCGCGACCTGGCCAACGCCGCGATCACCTTCTACCTCGGGGTCAACCTCTTCACCGTCATCGACAGCGACCGCTCCCGCACGGAGTCGGTGTTCGCGATGGCCCGGCGGCTGGCGCCGCGCGCGCGGCTGCTGACCCGCCGGCTGCCCGGCCTCGGCCCGAAACGGCGCGCGCGCGACTGACGCGCGCCCCGGTGCGGAACCGCCCCGGGGCGCCGCCCGTCCAAGGTTCGTGCTGCCGTCGTACCCCCCGCAGAGCGGTGTCGGCCCGCGCCGCCGGCCGGTTGCTGACCTCCCTCTCCGCCGCCTGCGGCGGGCAGCACGCCGTCGTCGGCGCGCCCCCTGCTCCACCTGCGCCGGCGGCGGGCAGGGCGGCAGGAGAGCCCCCGGCCGGGGCGCGTCGAAGGAGTGCCCGCCCCGGCGTACGCCCGGCGGAAGGCGCCCGCACACGCATCGTTTCCACCGCCGCCGCGCGCCCCGCACGTCTGGCGTGCGCCGGGCCCGGGGGGCCAGGCTGGAGCGCACCGGGGGACGGGGGGGCATCATGCGGCACCGCGCGCCGCGGGCGGCGCTGCTCGCGCTCGTGCTCGCCGCCGCCTGCACGGCGGCGGCGCTGAGCGGCTGCCGCGCGGGCCGGCCCGCCGCCGGGCCGGTCCCCGCCGGGGCCCGCGCCCATGCGGGGCACGATCCGGCGTTCCTGGCCCGCGGGGAGTGCGCGGGGCGCTCCGCGCAGTCGTTCACCGAGGTGTCCTGCCGGAGCGCGGAGGCCGCCGCCCGCGTCCTCGCCCGCTACAACGGCCCCCGCTCCGGCGGCCCGCGCTGCCCCGGCGAGACGGACTTCGTCCTGCACATCGACGCCCTCGACCGGGGCACCTCGGAGGAGAGCAGCGCGCCCGAGGGCTACGCCTGCATGCGCAACCTCCAGCCGCCGCACCCGGGCGACCCGGGCATGGGCGGCGGGCCCCTGACGGTGACGGGCGACTGCCTCTACACCCAGCGGGACGGGGTCGTGAAGGAGACCGCCTGCGACGGCTCGGGGGCCCGCGCCCCCGAGTACCGCATCACGACGGAGGTCGGCGCGCGCCGGGAGTGCCCGCCCTCGACCGACCTTTACGTACAGGTGGGCGGCGGGGCCCCCGTCGGGTGCGCCCGCCGCCTGTCCTGACCTCCCGGTGCTCCGGCCGCCCTTAGGGGCGAAGGCCCTTGCGCGGGTCGACGAGCGGCTGGTCGAGCTTCGCGTCGTACGTCGCGAGCGGCTTCGCCTGCGACGCGCCGGCCGTCACGGACGCCGGGGCGACGCCCGCCCACTCCAGGACCTTGGCCGTGGCCTTGGCCCGCTCGTCGGCGACGAGCTGGGCGATGTTGGAGCCGTGGTTGCCGCCGGGCGCGTAGAAGCGGTAGTCGTCCCGCGCGGCGGCGTTCCGGCCGAGGCGGAACGGTTCGCTGCTCCACGGGTCGTTCTGCCCGTAGACGAAGAGCATCCGCTTGCTGTCCTCGCGCACCCAGCGGTCGATGTCCGCCATCGCGTGGCGCTTGAACGTCATCGGGATGTCCCGCGGCACGTAGGCGCGCGGCTGGATCGCGTCCGGGTAGCGCAGCAGGCCCTTCAGGTGCGCGTTCCTCATGCTGGGCGCGCCGAGCTCGGTGCCCGCCTGGTAGTAGTACGGCGTGAAGCGCGCCAGGCCCTGGTCGGTGTAGCCGTCGAAGCCCGAGATGTCGTCGATGAACTTGTAGAGCTGGTCGGTGGAGGCGTTCGTGGCGGGAACGCTCGCGCAGTCGCTCTGCAGGTGGTACTGCCAGAACGCGAAGGTCAGGTCCAGGACGACGTTCTCGTAGGCGCGGTCGGCGTTGCCGAGGACCTTGAACGTCTTGCCGTTCTCGCCGGCCCACTTCTGGTAGCGGGCGACGATCTCGCCGCGGCGCAGCAGCGCCTGCCGCTGTACGGAGTTCAGCTGGTTGCGGCAGGCCTGGTCGCCGACGTTCGCGAAGAACCGGTCGTAGGCAGAGTCCTCGTCGTTGACGACGTCGTTGGGCGCGACGTAGGCGACCGTGCCGTTCATGTCATCGGGAAAGAAGCGGCGGTAGTACGTGGCGGTCATGCCGCCCTTGCTGCCGCCGGTGGCCAGCCAGTTCTTGCCGTAGAGCGGCTTGAGGGCCGCGTAGAGGCGGTGCTGGTCACTGGCCGCCTGGTAGATGTCGAGCTTCGACCAGTCGGCGGGCTGGGGCCGCGACGGAGTGAAGAACCGGTACTCCAGCGACACCTGGTTGCCGTCGACGATGCGGGTCGGCTCGCTCCGGCCGGGATTGGTGTTGACGTCGTAGCCGGAGGTGAAGAAGACGGTGGGCCGGGCGGTCGACTTGTGCAGCAGCGTGAAGCGCTGCTGGAACGTTCCCTTGGCCGGGTTCCGGTGGTCGACCGGCTGGTCGTAGGTGAGGACGAGGTAGCGGTAGCCCTCGTAGGGCTTCTCCTCGACCAGCTTCATCCCCGGAATCTTCAGGACGCGTTCCTTGATGTCCGGCTCGGTGTCCGCCGCCGCCGTCGCGGTGCCGCCGGCGCCGACGGTGCCCGCGAGCACCGTCAGGGCCAGCAGCCATCTGAATGCCTTACGCACTCACCCTCCCCTGGGTCGCAAAGTCCGCCGCGAACCTACCGGGGGGCCGACCGGCGCACCAGACCCTTTTCGTCAGGCGAGTGTCAGGACCACCTTGCCGCGCGTGCGTCCCGTCTCCACCAGCGCGTGGGCCTGCGCCGCCTGCGCCAGCGGGAGTTCGGCCGCCACCTCGACGCGCAGCCGGCCCGACTCGACCAGCGCGGTGACCGCCTCCAGGCCCGCGCGGTCGGGCTCCACGAGGATGCCCGTGGCCCGGATGCCCCGCTCCTGCGCCACGCGCGCCGCCTCCGGGTCGACGCCCGACGGGACCGCCACCAGCAGGCCGCCCGGCCGCAGGGCGGCGAGGGAGCGGAGCTGGTGCTCGGGGGTGCCGATGGAGTCCACCACCAGGTCCGCGCCGCGGACGCGGTCCTCGAAGCGCTCGGCGGTGTGGTCGACGACCTCGTCGGCGCCGAGGGAGCGGACGAAGTCCGCCTTGGCGGGGCCGGACGTGCCGATCACGTACGCGCCGCGGTCCTTGGCGATCTGCACGGCGAGGTGGCCCACGCCACCCGCCGCCGCGTGCACCAGCACCTTCTGGCCCTCCTGTACGTCCGCGGTGTCGGCGAGGATCTGCCAGGCGGTGAGGGCCGCGAGCGGCAGCGCGGCGGCCTGCGCGTGGGACAGGCCCGCCGGCTTGCGCGCGAAGTGCCGGGACGGCGCGGTGACGTACTCGGCGAACGCCGCGCCCGCGCGCGGGAAGCGCGGCATGCCGTACACCTCGTCGCCCGGCCGGAACAGCGTGACGCCGAAGCCGACCGCCTCCACCACCCCGGAGACGTCCCAGCCGAGCGTGAACGGCGGCTCGCCGAGCCAGCCGGCGATGCCCTCTCCCGCCCGCGTCTTGACGTCCACCGGGTTGACGCCCGCCGCGTGCACCCGGACGAGGATCTCGGTCGGACCCGGTTCGGGGCGCTCGACCTCGGCGAGGCGCAGGACCTCGGGGCCGCCGAAGCGGTCCTGGACGACTGCCTGCATACGGGCCGTGGGCGTGGACATGGTGCTGCTCCTGTGCGATGCGGGATGACGGCTGTCTGCGGCTGCTCGGCCGCGCACACCATGCTGTGCGCCGCTCCGCCCGCCGCCCAGACGGAACCTTGAGGTAACGGCCCTCCGGCCCGGCAGGGAATACGCCCGGGCCCCGTCCGGTTGCCCCGTCCGTGGAAGATCTGTGCCCTTGCCGCCCCCTCCTCGACCGGCTCGGCGACCGCTGGTCCGCCCTCACGCTCACCCTGCTCGACGCCGGCCCCGCCTACTTCGGCGAGCTGGAGCGCCGGATGCGCCCGGTGAGCCGCAAGGTGCTGACGCAGACGCTGCGCGGGCTGGAGCGGGACGGCCTGGTGCACCGGACGGTCGAGGACGACCAGCCCGTCGTCCGCGTGGCGTACGGGCTCACCGAGCTCGGGCGGAGCCTGGCCGGGCCGCTCGCCGCCATCGAGGGGTGGACCGAGCGCCATCAGCAGACCGTGGAGCGGGCCCGTGCCGCCTACGACGCCGCGCAGCCCGGGCCCGGAGTGACCGCCCTGCGGGAGCGCGCCGCGCTCAGCCGGTGCGCTTGACGTACGTCACCATGACGACGCCGTTGCCGAACGTGCGGGTCCCCTTGAGCTCGTAGCGCTCGGGGGCGAACTCGGACGCGAACAGCGGGATGCCCTTGCCCGCCACGAACGGGTTGATCTTGAGGACGATCTCGTCGATCTCCTCGCGCAGCTGCCCCGCGAGGTTCGCGCCGCCGCACAGCCAGATGCCCTTGCCCTCCTCCTGCTTGAGGCGGCGGACCAGCTCCACCGCGTCTCCCGAGTAGACGGTGACGGCCGGGTCGGGGCTGGTGGCGAGGGACTTGGAGACGACGTACTGCCGCAGGTGCGGGTACGGGCTGGTCATGCCGGCCGACAGGCCGGGTTCGTAGGTGTTGCGGCCCATCAGGACGGTGTCGAAGTCGCGGTTCTCCGCGCCGAGTCCGACGGCCTCGCGGCCGCGCGCGGAGACCGTGTCGGGGTAGCTCTCGACCAGGGCGGCGACGTAGTCGTCGTCCAGGACCGACATCATGAAGCCGAACTGGTCGCCCGGGCCCGCGATGAAGCCGTCGATGGTGGTGGCGATGAAGTAGGTGAGCTTGCGCACGGCAACCCCCCGCTCGGTACGGAGCGCCTCGTCCGAGGCCGCAGGCGCCAACGTACCGGGCGGGGAGCCCCGCGGCCTACGCCGGCACCGCCTCGCCCGTGAACGTCCGCCACAGCTCCGCGTAGCGCCCCTCCCGGGCCAGCAGCTCGGCGTGCGTGCCGTCCTCGGCGACGCGGCCGTGGTCGAGGACCACCACCCGGTCCGCGCGGGCCGCCGTGGTCAGCCGGTGGGCGACGACGAGCGTCGTGCGGCGCCCGGCCAGCCGCTCCGTGGCCTGGTTGACCAGCGCCTCGGTGGCGAGGTCGAGCGCGGCCGTGGCCTCGTCCAGCAGCAGGATGTCCGGGCCGACCAGCTCGGCGCGGGCCAGGGCGATCAGCTGGCGCTGGCCGGCGGAGAGGTTGCGGCCGCGCTCGGTGACCGCGTGCAGGTAGCCGCCTTCGAGAGTTGCGATCATGTCGTGCGCGCCGACCGCCCGCGCGGCGGCCTCCACCTCGGCGTCGCCGGCGTCCGGGCGGCCGTAGGCGATGGCGTCGCGCACCGTGCCGGGGAAGAGGTACGGCTCCTGCGGGACGACGCCCAGGCGGTGCCGGTAGCCGGTCGGGTCCAGCTCGCGCAGGTCGTGCCCGTCCACGAGGACCGCGCCGCTGGTCGGGTCGTAGAACCGCGCCACCAGCTTGACCAGCGTCGACTTGCCGGCGCCGGTCTCGCCGACGAACGCGACGGTCTGACCGGCCGGGATGGTCAGCCGGATGCCGGACAGGGCGTGCTCGCCGTCGCCGTAGTGGAAGGCGACGTCGTCGAAGACGATCTCGCCGCTGAGCTCGCCCACGGGGCGCGGCCGCTGCGCGACCGGCGTGGTCGTCGGCTCCCGCAGCAGGCCCTGCACGCGGCCGAGCGAGACGGTCGCCTGCTGGTAGCCGTCGAAGACCTGCGACAGCTGCTGGACGGGGGCGAAGAACAGGTCGATGTAGAGCAGGTAGGCCACCAGCGCGCCCGCCGTCAGCGTGCCGTCGCCGACCCGGCCCGCGCCCACGATGAGGACCGCGGCGGCGGCCACGGACGACAGCAGCTGCACGAACGGGAAGTAGACCGATATCAGCCACTGGCCGCGCACCCGCGCCTGCCGGTAGGAGCGGCTGCGCTCGGCGAACCGGCGGGCACCCGACTCCTCCCGCCGGAAGGCCTGGACGATGCGCAGGCCCGCGACGCTCTCCTGCAGGTCCGCGTTGACGAGCCCGACGCGCTCGCGCGCCAGCTCGTACGCCTTGACGCTCTGCCGGCGGAAGACGGCGGTCCCGGCGACCAGCAGCGGCAGCGTCGCGAAGACGACGAGGGCGAGCTCCACGTCGATGACGAGGAGGGCGACGAGGATGCCGAAGAAGGTGAGGACGGAGACGACGGCGGTGACCAGACCGGTCTGCAGGAACGTCGACAGGGCGTCCACGTCCGTCGTCATCCGCGTCATGATCTTGCCGGTGAGCTCGCGCTCGTAGTAGTCGAGCCCCAGCCGCTGCAGCTGGGCGAAGATCTTCACGCGCAGCGCGTAGAGGATGCGCTCGCCCGTGCGGCCGGTCAGCCGGGTCTCCGCGACCTGGGCGGCCCACTGGCCCGCCACGACGAGCAGGGCCAGCCCCGAGGCCGCCCAGACCGCTCCCAGGGCGAGCTGCTGGACGCCCTTGTCGATGCCGTGCCGGATCAGGACGGGCAGCAGCAGGCCGGCGAGGGCGTCGACCGCCACGAGCAGCAGGCTGAGGGCGAGCGGCGCGCCGAAGCCGCGCAGCAGCTGCCGCAGCCCGTACGCCTCCTCGGGGCGCGCCGCCCGCTCCTCGTCCACGTCCGGGGTGTCGTTCGCGGGCGGCAGCGCGGCCACCTTGGCGAGCAGTTCGGGCGTGGCGGGCATCCCCGTGACGCCGTCGGCGGAGCCGGAGGGCTCGTCCTTGCGCACCCACAGGGAGGGAGTGACGCCGTTCACGGCGGCTCCCGCGGGAGCCGCCGCGGCCGTCAGCCCGGCGGGGTCCTTGGTGACGCCCGCGAGCTCGCCCGGGTCGGTCAGCAGCGAGCGGTAGCGCTCGCAGCGCTCCTCCAGCTCCTGCGCCGTGCCGACGTCCACGAGCCGGCCGCCGTCCAGCACGGCGATCCGGTCGGCGAGCGCCAGCGTCGAGGCGCGGTGGGCGATGAGCAGGGTCGTGCGGCCCGCCATGACGCCGCGCAGCGCCTCGTGGATCTCGTGCTCCACGCGCGCGTCGACCGCGGACGTCGCGTCGTCCAGGAGGAGCAGGCGCGGGTCGGTGAGGATCGCGCGGGCGAGGGCGATGCGCTGGCGCTGGCCGCCGGAGAGGGTCAGGCCCTGTTCGCCGACGGACGTGTCGTAGCCGTCGGGGAGTTCGCTGATGAAACCGTCCGCCTGGGCGGCGCGCGCGGCCGCGCGGATCTGCTCGTCGGTGGCGTCCGGGTGCCCGTAGGCGATGTTCTCGCGGATGGTGTCGGAGAACAGGAAGCTGTCCTCGGGCACGAGGCCGATGGCGGCGCGCAGGGAGGACAGGGTGAGGTCGCGGACGTCGTGGCCGCCGACCCGCACGGCGCCGCCGGTGACGTCGTAGAAGCGCGGCAGCAGCAGCGAGACGGTGGACTTGCCGCTGCCGGAGGCGCCGACGACGGCCACCGTCTCACCGGGCTCGATGCGCAGCGAGAAGCCGTCGAGGACGGACCGGGCGGGGTCGTAGCCGAAGGAGACCTTGTCGAACTCGACCGTGGCGGGGGCGTCCGCGGGCAGCTCGCGCGCGTCCGGGCGCTCCTGGACGACCGGTTCGGTGTCGATGAGTTCGAGGACGCGCTCGACGCCGGCGCGGGCCTGCTGGCCGACGGTGAGGACCATGGTGAGCATCCGCACGGGGCCGACGAGCTGCGCGAGGTAGGTCGAGAAGGCGACGAACGTGCCGAGGGTGATCTGGCCGCGGGTGGCCATCCAGCCGCCGAGGGCCAGCATGGCGACCTGGCCGAGGGCGGGGACGGCCTGCAGGGCCGGGGTGTAGCGGGAGTTGAGGCGCACGGTGCGCAGGCGGCCGGCGAAGAGCCTGCGGCTCGCCTCGCGGAGCTTGGCGGTCTCCTGCGCCTCCTGGCCGAAGCCCTTGACGACGCGGACGCCGGTGACGGCGCCGTCCACGACGCCGGCGACGGCCGCGGCCTGTCCCTGGGCGTACCAGGTGGCGGGGAAGAGCCGGGTGCGGCTGTGCTTGGCGAGGATCCACAGCGCGGGGGCGACGGCCAGGGCGACGACGGTCAGGAGCGGGGAGAGGGACACCATCACGACGAGCGAGATGGCGAAGAGCATGAGGTTGCCGATCATCATCGGCAGCATGAACAGCAGGCTCTGGATGAGCTGGAGGTCGCTGGTGGCGCGGCCGACGACCTGTCCGGTGGACAGCTCGTCCTGGCGGCGCCCGTCGAGCCTCGTGATCGCGGCGTGCATCTCGGTCCGCAGGTCGTGCTGGACGTCGAGGGCGAGCCGGCCGCCGTAGTAGCGGCGGACGTACGTCAGGCCGTAGACGACTACGGCGGCGGCTATGAGGAGCGCCGCCCAGGGGGCCAGGGGGCGCTGGTGGGAGCCGATCACGTCGTCGATGATCAGCTTGGGTATCAGTGGCACCAGGGCCATGACGGCCATGCCGGCGAGCGAGGAGCCGAGGGCGAGGAGCACCGTGCCGCGGTAGCGCCAGCAGTAGCCGGCGAGCCGCCTGGCCCATCCTTGACCTGTCGTGTCCTTCGCCGCTGCCACCCGTGCCTCCTGCGCTGCCGCTCTCGTCCTGCTGACGGAGGGCCCAACGCCCTGGACTGCGGATTTCATCCCGCCGCAACACGGGACGGGCAGGAGGCCGGGGTGCGCGGCGGCCCTACGGCCGCGGCAGGCGCACCGTGAGCGCGTAGAGGCGGGTGGTCTGCACAGGGTTCTGGTTGTCGTCGCTCACCAGCAGCAGGCGGAGGACTCCTCCGCTCCGCTTGGTGACGGCGAGGCCCTCGATGTTGTCCAGGAGCGGGTTCCGCTGCGGCTGGCGCGCGGCCGCGCCCAGGGACGGGCAGGCGCCGAGGTCGGCGAGGAGCCGCTTGCCCGCGGGCCGCACGGCGGCGCCGCCCGGCAGGTTCGTGACGGCGGTGACGTCGCTCGCGCGGCGCGGGTCGGCGAGGTAGAGCCGTACGGTGTTGCCGGTGCCCGCCGTGAAGCCGCGCTCCAGGACGAGGAGGCGGCCGTCCCCGGCCGCGGTGATCTCGGCGACGCCGAGACCCTCGTCGGCCGGGTAGGCGTACTGCGGGCCGAGGGCGAACTCCTGCCCGCCGTGCCGCTGCCAGCTCTGCAGGCGCACGAGCGGCCGGCCGGCGGCGTCCCGGCCGTCCCCGGCGAGGGACTGCTCCATGGAGGCGATCAGGGTGCGCCCGCCGGGCTGGAGGGTCAGGCCTTCGAAGGTCTGGTTGGGCGCGGCGCGCCCTGCCGGTGCGACCCGCAGCGCGGCGGGCACCGGCAGCCGGCCCAGCAGCTTGCCGTCCCTGTCGTAACGGCGCACGGAGGGCTCGGTCTCGGAGGTGACCAGCCGGGTGCCGTCCCGGTCGACGGCGAGGCCCTCGGAGTCCAGGGGGCCGCCCTTCTCGTCGGCGAGGTCCGTGACCCGCACCGGCGTCGCGGACGGCGCGCCGTGGCCCTTGTGCCGCACGTCCAGGGAGAACAGCTGGGAGCGATCGGAGAGCGCGGCGACGGTGCCGTCCTCGCCGGCCGCGAGCGCCGAGAGGTTGCCCACGAACGCTCCCTGGAACGTCTTCTTGTCCAGGGCGTCGGAGAAGCCCTCGATCCGCACGGAGGAGGAGCACGCGTGCGCGTGCGCGTACGGCTGCCCGGACGCCGCGGCGGCGGTCGTCGCCGGGGTCAGGCACGTGGCCGCGGCCAGGGCGGCAGCTGCGGCGGCGAGCGCGGATCGGGTACGCACGGGGCGGGCCTCCTGGGGCGGCGGTGGACGACTGCGCCCACCGTAGGCCGCCGGGAGCGGCGCGGGAGTTGATTCGCCCGAACGTACGGGAGAACACGGCGCGACCGCTCCGCCCGTCACAGGCCCGGCACGAACTGCAGCAGCAGGTCGATGAGTTTGATGCCGGCGAAGGGCGCGATCAGCCCGCCCACCCCGTACAGGCCGAGGTTGCGGCGCAGCAGGGCGTGCGCGCTGGAGGGGGCGTAGCGGACGCCGCGCAGGGCGAGGGGGATCAGGGCGACGATGACCAGGGCGTTGAAGATGATGGCGGAGGCGATGGCCGAGGTCGGGCTGTGCAGGCCCATGACGTTGAGCTTCTCCAGGCCCTCGTAGCCGGCCACGCCGCCGAACATGGCCGGCACGATCGCGAAGTACTTGGCGACGTCGTTGCAGATGGAGAACGTGGTGAGCGCGCCGCGGGTGATGAGCAGCTGCTTGCCGATCTCGACGATCTCGATGAGCTTGGTCGGGTTGGAGTCCAGGTCCACCATGTTCCCGGCCTCCTTGGCGGCCGAGGTGCCGGTGTTCATGGCCACGCCCACGTCCGCCTGCGCGAGTGCCGGGGCGTCGTTCGTGCCGTCGCCCGTCATCGCCACGAGCTTGCCGCCGGCCTGCTCCTCGCGGATGCGGGCGAGCTTGTCCTCGGGGGTCGCCTCGGCGATGTAGTCGTCCACGCCGGCCTCGGCGGCGATGGCCTTGGCGGTGAGCGGGTTGTCACCGGTGACCATGACGGTCCTGATGCCCATGGAGCGCAGTTCGGCGAAGCGCTCGGCGATGCCGGGCTTGACGACGTCCTTGAGGTGGACGGCGCCGAGGACACGGCAGCCGGCGGCGTCCTCCAGGGCGACGAGCAGCGGGGTGCCGCCGCCGGCCGCGATGGAGTCCGCGATCCAGCGGGCCTCGGTGGGGACGTCGCCGCCGCGGCGCGTCACCCACTCCACGACCGCGCTGCCGGCGCCCTTGCGGATGCGGCAGAACTCGCCCTCGTAGGCGAAGTCCGCCCCGCTCATCCGCGTCTGCGCGGAGAAGGGCACGAAGCGGCCGTGGGTGAAGTCCCCGTCGCCGTGGTGGATCCCGTACTGCTGGGCGAGGGTGACGATGGAGCGGCCCTCGGGCGTCTCGTCGGCCAGGGAGGCGAGCTGCGCGGCGTCGGCCAGCAGCTTGTGCGGGACGCCCCTGACGGGCACGAAGCCGGCCGCCCGGCGGTTGCCCAGGGTGATGGTCCCGGTCTTGTCCAGCAGGAGCGTGTTGACGTCCCCGGCGGCCTCGACGGCGCGCCCGGAGAGGGCGAGGACGTTGCGCTGCACGAGGCGGTCCATGCCGGCGATGCCGATGGCCGACAGCAGGGCGCCGATGGTCGTGGGGATGAGAGTGACGAGAAGTGCGACGAGAACGGTGATGGTCTGCGGGGCGCCGGACCAGCCCGCCATCGGCTGCAGCGACACCACCGCCAGGATGAAGATCACGGTCAGGGAGGCGAGCAGGATGTTCAGGGCCAGCTCGTTGGGCGTCTTCTGCCGGCTGGTGCCCTCGACCAGGGCGATCATGCGGTCGAGGAAGGTGTGGCCCGGGCGCGAGGTGATGCGGACGACGATCCGGTCGGAGAGCACCGCCGTGCCGCCGGTGACGCCCGAGCGGTCGCCGCCGGCCTCGCGGATCACCGGGGCGGACTCCCCCGTGATGGCCGACTCGTCCACCGAGGCGACGCCCTCCACGACCTCGCCGTCGCCGGGCACGGTCCCGCCCGCCTCCACGACGACGAAGTCCTGCGGGCGCAGGTCCGCGGCGACCACGCGCTCCTCGTACCAGTCGCGCCGGTCCATGCCGACCCGCCACGAGCGCAGCCGGCGGGCGACGGTGGTGTCGCGGGTGCGGCGCAGCGTCTCGGCCTGGGCCTTGCCGCGGCCCTCGGCGACGGCCTCGGCCAGGTTGGCGAAGAGCACGGTCAGCCACAGCCAGACGCTGATGAGCCAGGTGAAGGCGGACGGGTCGAGGAGCGCGGAGAGGGTCGTGAGGACGGAGCCGGCCTCGACCACGAACAGCACCGGGTGCCTGACCATGACCCGGGGGTGCAGCTTGCGGAAGGCGTCCGGGAGGGAGGCCGCCAGCAGGCGGAGGTCGACGGCGCCGCCGGCCACCCGCCGGTGCCGTCTCCGCCCGGCGGCGGGCGGGACGGGGCTGGTGGCGGCGACGTCCTGTTCGGGGAGGAGGTGCAGGGTCAACGGGGTGGCCTTCGACGGGAGGGAGGTGGGTGATCACCTCAGCCAACCGTCCGGGCACGGTCCGTCACCGGATCCTTACGCGGCCTTGTCGGACCGCCCGTCCGGCCTTACGCACCTTTGACGCCGGCCGCACGGCCCCGGAAAGGCCGGAGACGGCGTCAGCCGCGCGCCGCGGCGATCTGCCGCGACATGATCGTCGTCAGCTCGTACGCGGCGTGGGACGCGGCCACCGACGTGATCTCGGCGTGGTCGTAGGCCGGGGCGACCTCGACCAGGTCCGCGGAGACCAGGTTGCAGGACGACAGGCCGCGCAGGATCTCCAGCAGCTCGCGGGAGGTCAGGCCGCCGGCCTCCGGGGTGCCGGTGCCGGGGGCGTGGGCCGGGTCCAGGACGTCGATGTCGATGGAGATGTACAGCGGGCGGTCGCCGACGCGCTGGCGCAGCTGGTCGGCGATCTCGTCCACGCCGCGGCGCATGACGTCGGCCGAGGTGACGATGCCGAAGCCCATCTTCTCGTCGTCCGTCAGGTCCTTCTTGCCGTACAGCGGGCCGCGCGTGCCGACGTGGGACAGCGCCTCGGTGTCGAGGATGCCCTCCTCGACGGCCCGGCGGAACGGGGTGCCGTGGGTGTACTCGGCGCCGAAGTAGGTGTCCCAGGTGTCGAGGTGCGCGTCGAAGTGCAGCAGGGCGACGGGGCCGTGCTTCTTGGCGACCGAGCGCAGCAGGGGCAGAGCGATCGTGTGGTCGCCGCCCAGCGTCATCATGCGGGCGCCGGTGCCGAGGATGTCGTCCGCGGCGGCCTCGATGGTCTCGACGGCCTCGTCGATGTTGAACGGGTTCGCGGCGATGTCACCGGCGTCGGCGACCTGCGCGAGGGCGAAGGGCGAGGCGTCCTGGGCCGGGTTGTACGGGCGCAGCAGGCGGGAGGCCTCGCGGATCGCGTTGCCGCCGAAGCGGGCGCCCGGGCGGTAGGAGACGCCGGTGTCGAAGGGCACGCCGACCACGGCCACGTCCGCCGTGCCGACCTCGTCCAGGCGCGGCAGGCGGGCGAAGGTCGCGGGGCCCGCGTAGCGCGGGATGCGGGAGGAGTCGACGGGGCCGCGCGGTTCACGGGGGGCGGGGGTGCTCATGCTGGAGCCTCTCGAATCACGGACGCGTTACGGTCGAACCAACGTCGGGGCGGCTGCGGTGGACGTACCCGAGGGTAGGCAGGGCGGCGGAATCCGCACATGTACGTATCAGTGGGTCCGGGGCCGCCATATGGACACCACGTCCAGCACCGCAGTCACCGGGGGAGACAATGAGCGGCATGCCGACACCGACCCGCAGCGAACTGATCGACCACCTCGTCCGTACGCGCATCGCCGGCGCGGTGGCGACCCCGCGCGAGAACAACCTCGACCACTACCGCAAGCTCGCGAACGGCGACCGCCGCTACTGGCTCGGGCTGGAGCTGGGCGACCGCTGGACGGACGAGCAGGACGTGCTCGCCGTCATGGCGGAGCGCTGCGGCGTCAGCGACGACCTGAACCACCGGGCGGGCCAGGACCACATCGACCCCGAGCTGACCGCCGACGCCCTGGACCGCATGGCGAACGTGCTGCGCAAGGCGGCGGAGAGCCGGCAGCGGGTGCTCTTCGCGACCGGCCACCCCGGCGCCCTGCTGGACGTGCACCGCACGACCGCGGCGGCGCTGCGGGCCGCGGGCTGCGAGATCGTCCGGATCCCGGGCGGGCTGGGCGCGGACGAGGGCTGCGTCGTGCAGTTCGCGGACGTGGCGGTCTACGAAGGCGGGGCGACGCTCTGGCACACGCACTCCCCCAACCCGATGACCGCCGTCCTCGACGGCCTCCTGCGGGAGGGCCGCCCCCTGCCGGACCTCGTCGTCGCCGACCACGGCTGGGCCGGCTGCGCGGCGCAGCGCGGCATCGACGCGGTGGGCTACGCCGACTCCAACGACCCGGCGCTGTTCCTCGCGGAGGCGGAGGGCACGCTGCAGGTGGCGGTCCCGATGGACGACCACGTGGTGGACCCGCGCTTCTACGAGCCGATGACGGCGTACCTGCTGACCGCGGCGGGCCTCACCGTGGGGGCCTAGCCCTCGGCGGGGCCCGGGCCGCCGTTCCAGCCGCGCACGCAGAGCCAGGCGCCGCCCCAGAGCAGCGCGGCCTCGGCCCCTCTGAAGACGACGAAGCCCACCAGCCGGGGCACGCCCGTCGCTTCGATGACCGAGCTGTGCCAGAGGAAGGCCACGAGGACGCCGAGGACGACGCTCACGGCGCCTCCGGCCATCAGCAGGATCCTCGGCGCCGTCCCCATCCGTGCGGCCGCGCGTGCCATCCGGGCCCCTCCCTCACACCGGTTGCGTCAACTCACCGATGTTACCGGCCGGTCGGCCGGGGGACGGCCCACGGCGGCCCGCCCCCTCACGCCCGCGAGCGAGGTACGCGCACCACACCCTCCTGGATCACCGACACCGCCAGTTGGCCGCTCTCAGTGAAGATGCGGCCCCTGGCCAGGCCGCGGCCGTTCTGGGATGTGGGGCTTTCCTGGTCGTAGAGCAGCCACTCGTCCGCGCGGAAGGGCCGGTGGAACCACATCGCGTGGTCCAGGCTCGCGCCGACGACGTCGCCGACGGCCCAGCCGCCGCGGCCGTGGGCCAGCAGGACGGAGTCGAGGAGCGTCATGTCGGAGACGTAGGTGGCCAGGCAGATGTGGAGCAGCGGATCGTCCGCCAGTTTGCCGTTCGTACGGAACCAAACCTGCGACTTCGGCTCGCGCGGCTCGCCCACGCTGCCGAACGGCGGCTCGTCCGCGTACCGCAGGTCGACCGCCGAGCGGGCGTCCAGGATCCGGTCGACGACGCCCGGGCCGCCGAGGAGCGGGGCGTAACGCCGCAGCGTGTCCGCGGCCGTGGGGAGCGTCTCGGGGGCGGGCGCGGCCGGCATGGCCTCCTGGTGCTCCAGGCCCTCCTCGTGGCGCTGGAAGGACGCGGAGAGGTGGAAGATCGGCTGCCCGTGCTGCACGGCCACCACGCGGCGCGTGGTGAAGGAGCCGCCGTCGCGGATGCGGTCGACGGTGTAGACGATGGGCACGGCGGGATCGCCGGGGCGCAGGAAGTAGGAGTGCAGGGAGTGCGGCGGGCGGTCGGCGGGGACGGTGCGCCCCGCGGCGACGAGGGCCTGAGCCGCGACCTGCCCGCCGAAGACGCGCGGGACGAGGACGGCACGGCCGGTGCGGCCGCGGAAGATGTCCTGCTCGATGGGTTCGAGGTCGAGGAGGGCGAGGAGCTCGTCCAGCGGGGTGCGCGGCCCGGCCGCCGGTATGTGTGATGTAAGGGGCTCGTTCATTGGGGTTCCGGGTCTTACCGGCCTTACAGGCCCATGGACTTGGCGATGATGGAGCGCATGACTTCGCTGGTGCCGCCGTAGATGCGGCTGACGCGCGTGTCCGCGTACAGGCGGGCGATGGGGTACTCCATCATGTAGCCGTAACCGCCGTGGAGCTGCAGGCACTTGTCGATGACGACGGCGGCCCGCTCGGTGGTGAAGAGCTTGGCGGACGCGGCGTCGGCGGCGGTCAGTTCACCCGCCTCGTGGGCGTCCAGGGCGCGGTCCACGACCGCCTCCATGGCGTCGACGTCGGCCTTGCAGTCGGCGAGCACGAACTTGGTGTTCTGGAAGGACGCGACGGACGTGCCGAAGACCGTCCGGTCCTGCACGTAGTCCTTGGCGAACGCGACGGCCGCGGCGGCCTGGGCGTAGGCGGCGACGGCGATGCCGAGCCGCTCCTGCGGCAGGTTCTGCCCCAGGTAGCCGAAGGCCTTGCCCTCCTCTCCGAGGAGGTCCCCGACGGGCACCTTGACGTCCGTGAAGGACAGTTCGGCGGTGTCGGAGGTCTTGAGGCCGAGCTTCTCCAGCTTGCGGCCGACCGCGTACCCCTCGGAGGTGGTGTCGACGGCGAGGATGGAGATCCCGGCGCGCCGGTCCTCGGGGGACGCGGGGGCGGTGCGGGCGCAGACGAGCACCCGGTCGGCCTGGACGCCGCCGGTGATGAAGGTCTTGGCGCCGTTGAGGACGTAGTGCGTGCCGTCCTCGGACAGCTTCGCCGTCGTCTTCATTCCGGCCAGGTCGGAGCCGGTGCCGGGCTCGGTCATGGCGATGGCGGTCATCATGTCGCCGGAGACGAAGGGCGGCAGCCAGCGCCGCTTCTGCTCCTCGGTGGCGTACTTGAGGAGGTAGGGCAGGCACAGCGCCGTGTGCACGCTGCTGCCCCCGAAGCTGACGCCCGCGCGGGCGCACTCCTCGGTGATGACGGCGTGGAACTTGAAGCCGCGCTCGCCCGCGCCGCCGTACTCCTCGGGCACCTCGATGCCGAAGACGCCGAGGTCGCCGAGCTTCTTGTAGAACTCGCGCGGGACGGCTCCGGCCTCCCGCCACTCGTCGTAGACGGGCACGACCTCGGTGGCGATGAAGTCGCGGATCGTGCCGCGGAAGGCCTCGTGGTCCTCGTTGTACACCGTGCGACGCATTGGCTGCCATTCCCCTCGTGCGGGCCCGGGAACCCCGGGCTCATGCCTGGCCAAGCGCTTGCTCAGCCGAAGCTACCGGGCAGTCACCAGAGCTGTCCAGAGCCGGCTGGGCCGTACGGGTGACGGCCCGGCGCGGCGTTTCCGGCCGGGCGACGGCGGCGGCAGCCGCACCTACGCCTGCGGCCGCGCTCCCCCGTCCGACAGCGCCGCGAAGGCCCCGTGGGCCAGCCGGCGCAGCAGGGCCGCGGTGGCCTCGCGGCCGGGCAGGGCGCCGGGCCGGCCGAGGTGCGGGGTGGAGTTGAGCAGGCCGAAGACGGCGTGGACGGCGGCGCGGACCTCCGCCTCGTACGACTCGGGGTGCAGGCGGCGGACGACGTCGACCCACAGCTCCACGTACTGCCGCTGCAGCGAGCGCACCTGCTTGCGGTCGCTGTCGCGCAGCTGGCCCAGCTCGCGGTCGTGGAGGGTGATCAGCGCCCGGTCGTCCAGGGCGAAGTCGATGTGACCGTCGATGAGGGAGCCGAGGACGGCGGCCGGGCCCTCGCCCGCCGACGTGGCGTCGATGACGCGGCGCCGCCCGCCCGCGAAGAGCCGCTCGCTGATGCCGACCAGGAGCTCGGCGAGCATCGCGTCCTTGCCGGCGAAGTGCCGGTAGAGGCCGGGGCCGCTGATCCCGACGGCCGCCCCTATCTCGTCGACCCCCACGCCGTGGAAGCCGCGCTCGGCGAAGAGGCGGGCCGCCTCGCTGAGGATCTGCTCGCGGCGGGTGGGGGCGGCCTGGGCCGGGGTGCGGGTTGGCGCGTCGTTCACGAAAGTGATTCTAGACAGCGGCGTTAGTGGTCGTTAACCTGAAGGAAACGTGTTAACGCTCATTAACCGAGTGGATTCACGGGCCGCGCAAGCGCGCCCGAGCAAGGGAGCTCGAGCACATGCAGCAGGCACCGGCGCTGGGGAGCGCCGCCGATCCGGCCTCCGACGCCTGGCGGGTGAACGAGGCGGCGCACCGCGAGCTGTCCGCGGAGCTGCGGGAGCGGCTGGCCGCGGCCCGGCTGGGCGGCGGGGCGAAGGCCAGGGAGCGGCACACGGCCCGCGGCAAGCTCCTGCCGCGCGACCGGGTGGATGCCCTGCTGGATCCCGGCTCGCCCTTCCTGGAGCTCGCGCCGCTGGCCGCCGAGGGGATGTACGGCGGGGCCGCGCCCGCCGCGGGCGTCGTCTCCGGCATCGGGCGGGTCTCCGGCCGCGAGGTGGTGATCGTCGCCAACGACGCCACCGTCAAGGGCGGCACGTACTACCCGATGACGGTCAAGAAGCACCTGCGCGCCCAGGAGATCGCCCTGGAGAACAGGCTGCCGTGCCTGTATCTGGTGGATTCGGGCGGCGCCTTCCTGCCCATGCAGGACGAGGTCTTCCCCGACCGCGACCACTTCGGCCGGATCTTCTACAACCAGGCGCGGATGTCCGGCGCGGGCATCCCGCAGATCGCCGCGGTCCTCGGCTCCTGCACCGCCGGCGGCGCCTACGTCCCGGCGATGAGCGACGAGGCGGTGATCGTCCGCGGCCAGGGCACGATCTTCCTGGGCGGGCCGCCGCTGGTGAAGGCCGCCACGGGCGAGGTCGTCACCGCCGAGGAGCTCGGCGGCGGCGAGGTTCACTCGAAGGTGTCAGGCGTCACCGACCACCTCGCCGAGGACGACGCCCACGCCCTGCGCATCGTCCGCACGATCGTGTCGACGCTGCCCGCCCGCGGCGCGCTCCCCTGGCGGACCGAGCCCGTCGAGGAGCCCGCCGTCGACCCCGCGGGCCTCTACGGCGCCGTGCCGGTGGACTCCCGCACCCCTTACGACGTACGCGAGGTCATCGCCCGTGTCGTCGACGGCTCGCGGTTCGCCGAGTTCAAGGCGGAGTTCGGGCAGACGCTGGTGACCGGCTTCGCGCGGATCCACGGCCACCCCGTCGGCATCGTCGCCAACAACGGCATCCTCTTCTCCGAATCCGCCCAGAAGGGCGCCCACTTCATCGAGCTGTGCGACCAGCGCGGCATCCCCCTGGTCTTCCTGCAGAACATCTCCGGCTTCATGGTCGGCCGGCAGTACGAGGCGGGCGGCATCGCCAAGCACGGCGCCAAGATGGTCACGGCCGTGGCCTGCGCCCGCGTCCCCAAGCTCACCGTCGTCATCGGCGGCTCCTACGGCGCGGGCAACTACTCCATGTGCGGCCGCGCCTATTCGCCGCGCTTCCTGTGGATGTGGCCCAACGCCAAGATCTCCGTCATGGGCGGCGAGCAGGCGGCCTCCGTCCTCGCCACCGTCAAGCGCGATCAGCTGGAAGCCCGCGGCGAGTCCTGGAGCGCCGAGGAGGAGGAAGCGTTCCGGGCCCCCGTCCGCGAGCAGTACGAGACCCAGGGCAGCGCCTACTACGCCACCGCACGGCTGTGGGACGACGGCGTCATCGACCCCCTGGAGACCCGGCAGGTGCTGGGCCTGGCGCTGACGGCCTGCGCCAACGCCCCCCTGCCCGAGAAGGACCCCACCGCGCCCGGCTACGGCGTCTTCCGGATGTGAGGCGGAGCATGTTCGAGACTGTCCTTGTCGCCAACCGCGGCGAGATCGCCGTACGGGTCATCCGCACGCTGCGCGCCCTCGGCATCCGTTCGGTGGCCGTCTTCAGCGACGCCGACGCGGACGCCCGGCACGTCCGCGAGGCCGACACCGCCGTGCGGATCGGCCCGGCCGCCGCCGCGGAGAGCTATCTGTCGATACCGCGCCTCCTGGAGGCCGCCGCCCGCACCGGCGCCCAGGCCGTCCACCCCGGCTACGGCTTCCTCGCCGAGAACGCCGCCTTCGCCCGCGCCTGCGCCGGCGCCGGGCTCGCCTTCATCGGCCCGCCCGCCGGGGCCGTCGAGCTCATGGGCGACAAGATCCGCGCCAAGGAGACCGTGCGGGCCGCGGGCGTGCCCGTGGTGCCCGGCTCCTCCGGCAGCGGCCTGACCGACGCGGAGCTCGCGGCCGCCGCCCTCGGCGTCGGCATGCCCGTCCTGCTCAAGCCCTCCGCGGGCGGCGGCGGCAAGGGCATGCGCCTCGTCCGCGACGCGGCCCGGCTCGACGAGGAGATCGCCGCCGCCCGGCGCGAGGCCCGCGGCTCCTTCGGCGACGACACCCTGCTCGTCGAGCGCTGGGTCGACCGGCCCCGCCACATCGAGATCCAGGTCCTCGCCGACGGCCACGGCCACGTGATCCACCTGGGCGAGCGCGAGTGCTCCCTGCAGCGCCGCCACCAGAAGATCATCGAGGAGGCGCCCTCGCCGTTCCTCGACGAGGCCACGCGCGCCGCCATGGGCGAGGCGGCCGTCCAGGCCGCCCGCTCCTGCGGCTACACGGGCGCGGGCACCGTCGAGTTCATCGTGCCGGGCGACGACCCCGCCTCGTACTACTTCATGGAGATGAACACCCGCCTCCAGGTCGAGCACCCCGTCACCGAGCTGATCACCGGCCTCGACCTCGTCGCCTGGCAGATCCGCGTCGCCGCGGGCGAGAAGCTGACCGTCCGCCAGGAGGACGTGACCCTCACCGGGCACGCCGTCGAGGCCCGCATCTGCGCCGAGACCGCGCGCGTGAGCGCCGGCGGCGACCGCGTCGACTTCCTGCCCTCGGCGGGCACCGTGCGGCTGCTGCGCGAGCCGGAGGGCGCCGGCGTCCGCGTCGACTCGGGCCTGTCGGAGGGCACGGACGTCGGCACGTCCTACGACCCCATGCTCGCCAAGGTCATCGCCCACGGCCCGGACCGGGCCACGGCCCTGCGCCGCCTGCGGGCCGCCCTCGCGGACACGGTCGTCCTCGGCGTCGACACCAACGCCGGCTTCCTGCGGCGGCTGCTGGCGCACCCGGACGTGGTGGCGGGCCGGCTGGACACGGGCCTGGTGGACCGCGACGCGGCGTCGCTCGTACAGGCCTCCGTCCCGGACGAGGTGTACGCAGCGGCGGCGCTGCTCCGGCAGCAGGAGCTGGAGCCCGCGGCCGACGGCTGGGTGGACCCCTTCTCGGCCCCGTCGGGCTGGCGCCTCGGCGGCGAGCCCGCCTGGACGGCGCACCACCTGCGGGTGCCGGGCCACGAGCCGGTGACGGTCCGGGTGCGCGGCAGCGTCTCGGACGCACAGGTGCTGCTGCCGCCCCCCGCCGCGGACGCCCTCCCCGGTGCGCCCTGCAGCGCGAGGCTGCTCACCGCCCCCGGGGACCGGGCCGCGGCCGGCGGCGCCGTCACCCTCGAACTCCACGGCGTCACCCACTCCTTCACCGCCGCCCCCGGCCCCGACGGCATCCGGCTGGGCCGCGACGGCGACGCCTGGCATCTGCGCGACCACGACCCCGTCGAAGGCGCGGCCGGCGGGGCCGGGGCCGGCGGGGTGGACACCCTCACCGCCCCCATGCCCGGCACCGTCACCGTCGTCAAGGCGGCCGTGGGCGACTTCGTCAGCGCCGGGCAGAGCCTCCTCGTGGTGGAGGCCATGAAGATGGAGCACGTCATCTCCGCCCCGCACGACGGCACCGTCGCCGAGCTGGACGTGACGCCCGGCGCCACCGTCGCCATGGACCAGGTGCTGGCCGTCGTCACCCCCGCCGCCACCGCCCCCGCGGAGGAATCATGATCAGCGGACTGCCCATGGCCGTGCCCGAGCCCGGCCTCCCGGCCCGCGTCCGGATCCACGAAGTGGGCCCGCGCGACGGCCTGCAGAACGAGAAGGCGATCGTCCCGGTCGAGGTGAAGGCGGAGTTCATCCGCCGCCTCGCCGCGGCCGGCCTCGGCACCGTCGAGGCCACCAGCTTCGTGCACCCCAAGTGGGTGCCGCAGCTCGCGGACGCCGAGCAGCTGCTGCCCCTGCTGGACGGCGTGCCCGCCCGGCTGCCCGTCCTCGTGCCCAACGCCCGCGGCCTGGAGCGCGCCCTGGCCCTCGGCGCCCGCGAGGTCGCCGTCTTCGGCAGCGCCACGGAGTCCTTCGCCAAGGCGAACCTCAACCGCACGGTCGACGAGTCGCTGGAGATGTTCGCGCCGGTCGTGGCCGAGGCGCGCGGGGCGGGCCTCGCGGTCCGCGGCTATCTGTCCATGTGCTTCGGCGACCCCTGGGAGGGCGCCGTCCCCCTGGAGCAGGTCGTCCGGACCGCCCGCCGCCTGCTGGACCTCGGCTGCGACGAGCTGAGCCTGGGCGACACGATCGGCGTGGCCACGCCCGGCCACGTCACCGCCCTGCTGACCGCCCTGAACGGCGCGGGCGTGGAGACCGGCCGGCTCGCCGTCCACTTCCACGACACCTACGGCCAGGCCCTGGCCAACACCCTGGCCGCCCTGCGGCACGGCGTCACCACCGTCGACGCCTCCGCCGGCGGCCTCGGCGGCTGCCCGTACGCCAAGAGCGCCACGGGCAACCTCGCCACCGAAGACCTCGTCTGGATGCTCCACGGCCTCGGTATCGACACCGGGGTCGACCTCGGCCTGCTCACCGCCACGAGCGTGTGGATGGCCGAGCACCTGGGGCGGCCCAGCCCCTCCCGTACCGTCCGCGCCCTCTCCCATCAGGAGCCCTGAGCCATGCCGCTGGACCACCGCCTCACCCCCGAGCACGAGGAACTCCGCCGCACGGTGGAGGAGTTCGCACACGACGTGGTCGCCCCCAAGATCGGCGACTTCTACGAGCGCCACGAGTTCCCGTACGAGATCGTGCGGGAGATGGGCCGCATGGGGCTCTTCGGGCTGCCGTTCCCCGAGGAGTACGGCGGCATGGGCGGCGACTACCTCGCCCTCGGCCTGGCCCTGGAGGAGCTGGCCCGGGTCGACTCGTCGGTCGCCATCACCCTGGAGGCCGGCGTCTCGCTCGGCGCGATGCCGATCTTCCGCTTCGGCACGGAGGAGCAGAAGCGGACCTGGCTGCCGAAGATGTGCTCCGGCGAGATCCTGGGCGCCTTCGGCCTGACCGAGCCCGAGTGCGGCTCGGACGCGGGCGGCACGCGCACCACGGCCCGGCTGGACGAGGCCACCGGCGAGTGGGTGATCAACGGCACCAAGTGCTTCATCACCAACTCCGGCACGGACATCACCGGCCTGGTCACGGTCACCGCGGTCACCGGCCGTACGCCCGAGGGCAAGCCGCGGATCTCCTCGATCATCGTGCCCTCCGGCACGCCCGGCTTCACCGTCGCCGCCCCCTACTCCAAGGTCGGCTGGAACGCCTCCGACACCCGCGAGCTGTCCTTCTCCGACGTCCGCGTCCCCAAGGCGAACCTGGTCGGCGAGGAGGGCCGCGGCTACGCCCAGTTCCTGCGGATACTGGACGAGGGCCGGATCGCGATCTCGGCGCTGGCCACGGGGCTGGCGCAGGGCTGCGTGGACGAGTCCGTGAAGTACGCCAAGGAGCGGCAGGCGTTCGGCCGGCCGATCGGCGACAACCAGGCCATCCAGTTCAAGCTGGCCGACATGGAGATGCGGGCGCACACGGCGCGGCTCGCCTGGCGCGACGCGGCGTCCCGGCTGGTGCACGGCGAGCCGTTCAAGAAGGAGGCCGCCCTGGCCAAGCTGTACTCGTCGGAGATCGCGGTGACCAACGCCCGCGAGGCGACGCAGATCCACGGCGGCTACGGCTTTATGAACGAGTATCCGGTGGCCCGGATGTGGCGCGACTCCAAGATCCTGGAGATCGGGGAGGGCACGAGTGAGGTGCAGCGGATGCTGATCGCCCGCGAACTCGGCTTCGCGGGCTAGGCCTGCGGCCACGCGCGGGGTGCGGCCCGAGTGAAGGGGCGGCCTCGGCCCCTTCACCCCGCCGCAGCGGCGATCAGCCGAGACGGCGCGGCTCGGCGGTGCCGGGCGCACCTGCAGCTCGTACGGCACCGCCGGGACCCGCCGCGGGGGTTGATCACCGCCGCGGCGGAATCAGGGACGCCAGCGTCCCTGGCCCGCCGGGCGCAGCCCGGGCGAAGGGGCCGGGGCGAAGGGGCGGCCTCGGCCCCTTCCTCCCGCCGCAGCGGCGATCAGCCGAGACGGCGCGGCTCGGCGGTGCCGGGCGCACCTACAGCCCGGTACGGCACCGCCGGAACCCGCGGCGGAATCAGGGACGCGGGCGTCCCTGGCCCGCTGGGCGCACTCCGGGCGAAGAGGCCCGAGTGAAGGGCCGGCCTCGGCCCCTTCACTCCGCCGCAGCGGCGATCAGCCGAGACGGCGCGGCTCGGCGGTGCCGGGCGCACCTGCAGCTCGTACGGCACCGCCGGGACCCGCCGGGCGCAGCCCGGATTTAAGAGGCGCCCCGCGCCACCTTCACCGCGTCGGCCACTGCACCTGTGGTGAGCGGTAGTACGCGATGCCCAGCGCGTCCCATCGGGGGGCCTGCGCCGCCAGGCGCTCGCGGTACGACGGCCAGTCGTGGGTCGCCGGTGGGGACCAGCCGAGTTCGGCGATGCCCGGCAGCCGGGGGAAGGCCATGTACTCCAGCTGCGCGCTCGTGGTGAGCGTCTCCGTCCACAGCGGCGCCTCGACGCCCGCCACGGCCTCCGCCGGCACGCCCGCCAGATAGCCGCCGGGGTCCCAGTCGTAGGACTGCCGGACCTCGACGAGCCCCGCCCACCGCAGGCCCAGCGGCGTGTCCTTGGTGTATTTCATGTCCAGGTACGCCCGGTCCGCGGGCGAGAGGATCAGCCGCGAACCCGCCCGCGCCGCGGCGGCGACCCGGGCGCGCTCGGCGGCCCCGGTGCCCCCGTAGCCCCAGTACTGCAGCAGCGCCCCCGGCGCGGGCCGCGCCCCGGCCAGCTGGTGCCAGCCGATGACCGTCTTGCCGTGCCGGGCGACGACGGGCTGCACCCGCTCCATGAAGGCCGCGTAGTCCGCCGCGGGCGTCGCGTGCGCCTCGTCGCCGCCGATGTGCAGGTACGGGCCCGGGGTGAGCTCCGCGAGCTCGCCGATGACGTCCTCCACGAAGTCGTACGTCTCCGGCTTCGCCACGCACAGCGAGCTGAAGCCGACCTCCGTGCCCGTGTAGAGGGGGCGCGCGACGCCGTCACAGTTCAGCTCGGCGTACGAGGCGAGGGCCGCGTTGGTGTGCCCGGGCATGTCGATCTCGGGCACCACGGTGAGGTAGCGGCTCGCGGCGTAGCGGACGATCTCGCGGTAGTCGGCCTTGCTGTAGAAGCCGCCCGGCCCGCCGCCGACCTGGGTGCTGCCGCCGTGCGCGGCCAGCCGGGGCCGTGAGCCGATGGCGATCCGCCAGCCCTGGTCGTCGGAGAGGTGCAGGTGGAGGACGTTGTACTTGTAGAGGGCGAGCTGGTCGACGTACCGCTTCACCTGGCCGACGGAGAAGAAGTGCCGGGCGACGTCGAGCATCGCGCCGCGGTATCCGTAGCGCGGCGCGTCGGTGATGACGCCGCCCGCCACGGTCCAGGGCCCGGCCTGCCGGACGGTGCTCTCGACGCGGGCGGGCAGCAGCTGCCGGAGCGTCTGGACGCCGTGGAAGAGCCCCGCGCCCTCCCGCGCGGAGATCGTCACGGAGCGGGCGGTGACGGCCAGCCGGTAGCCCTCCGCGGCCGCGCCCTCGCCCTCCCCCGCGCCCTCCCGGGAGCCTTCCCCGAGCACCAGCCGGATCCCCGGCCCGTCCTCCTCCCCCGGGTCCGCCACGACCGGCACCCGGTAGCCCGTCGACGGGCGCAGCAGACCGGCCAGGTAGCGGCCGATCCGCGCGGCCTCGCGGTTGCCGGGCGGCACCCGTACGGCGGTGCGGGCGGTGATCTCGTACGGGTCCCCGCCGGGCCGCACGGACGCGGGGGCGGGCACGACGCGGCCGAGCGGTGCAGGGCCGGGATCCGCGGCCCGCGCGGGGGCGGCCGGCCCCGGGGCGGAAAGGGGCGCCGCGGCGAGCAGCAGGGCGCCCCCGGCGGCGATCAGGCATCTGAGGCTCGCGCGCCTCAAGCCCGTGCGCCTCGGGCTCGCGCGCCTCAAACCCGCGCGTCTCAGGCCCGTGCGTCTCAAGCTCGTGCGTCTCAAGAGGAAGTCCCTTCGGCGTGCCGCTCACGGGAACTCGCGCGTACGAACGACCACTTGGGTATCGCCGCCCCCGCCGCCCGTCAAGGCCCGCGCACGCTCCTGGACCGCACCTTCCCGAGCGTACGCGCCTGAGAGAATCCCCCCATGGCTGAGATCCTCCAGAAGGACGGCACGTGGACCTTCGACGGCGAAACGATACGGATCGTCCCGGGCCGTGAGCGCGGCGTGCACCTGATGCGCCAGACCCTCGGCGAGCTGGCCGTTCCTCTGCAGGCCGTGGCGGGGATCGCCTACGAGCCGGGCCGCAAGAGCGGCCGCCTGCGGCTGCGGCTGCGCGACGGGGCCGATCCCCTGCTGCAGGCCGCGCGCGGCCGGCTGCCCGACGCCGCCGACCCGTACCAGCTGACCGTCGACTCCGACCGCGCGGGCGTCGCGGAGTACTTCGTGGACGAGGTGCGCAACGCCCTCCTCCTGGACCAGGTGCCGGACGGCCCCTCGGACCGCTACCTCCTGCCCGGCCCGACGCTGCCGCTGTCGGTCGGCGCGGGCGACGGCACGGTCACCTTCGACGGCGAGTGGATCCGTCTGGAGTGGAACTGGAAGACCGAGGAGGGCAAGAAGTCCGCGGGCACGCAGTCCCTCGCCCTGCAGGACGTCCGCTCGGTGGAGTGGATGCCCTCCATGGGCCTGGAGAACGGCTACCTCCGCTTCACCGTCCTGCGCGAGCCGACCAAGGCCCCGCCCAAGCACGATCCCCACGCCATCGAGCTCTTCGGCTTCAAGAAGGACCCGCTGATGGCGATGGTGGCCGCCGCGGTCGTGGCCCGCCTGCCGCACCCGTCCGCCGCCGGGGCGCGGGGCAGCGCCCCGCAGGCCCTCGTCAAGGCCCCGGACGCCGCCGGGACCGCCCCGGGCGCCGCCGCCGACGGTTCCGATCATGACGCCCTGCTGCGGCGGCTGAGGGAGCTGGGCGAGCTGCACCGGGCCGGGGTCCTGACCGAGGAGGAGTTCACCGCGGCGAAACAAGCCGTATTGAAGCGTTTCTAGGCGATTCGCACTCGATTCGCACTCCCGTTCCGCTCACCCCTGCCCGATTTCGGGCAGGATTCTTGCGAATGTCCTCGATACCCCTCAGTATCGACGGGTGCTCGAACGCCGTATGAACCATGACGACCTGGTGGACCACCTGGTGCGCAGCACGCCGCTCCAGCGCGGCGAGGCCGCCCGGGTGGTCCTGGACGTCCTGGCGTACTTCGACGAGACGACCGAGGCTTTCGTCCGCCGCCGCCACCGCGAGCTGCAGTCCGGCGGGCTGCGCAACGCGGAGATCTTCGAGCGGATCTCGGCGGAGCTGCCGCACCGTGCGGTGGCCCCGCCGGAGCTGTCACTGCGGCAGCTGCGCCGCATCGTCTACGGCTGAACCGTCTACGGCCGGGCCGGCCGGGCAGGCGCCGTCACCGCCGCCCCGCCGCCGCCGGGCACCACTGATCATTTCTCTGGGAGGGTCACCACATATGTGCGGAATCGTCGGATACATCGGTAAGCGCGACGTCGCGCCGCTGCTGCTGGAGGGTCTGCAGCGCCTGGAGTACCGCGGATACGACTCCGCGGGCATCGCGCTGCACGCCGGCGGCAAGACCGGTGGTCTGAAGTCCGCCAAGGCCAAGGGCCGCGTCCGCGAGCTGGAGTCCCGCCTTCCCAAGCGCTTCAACGGCACCACCGGCATCGCCCACACCCGCTGGGCCACCCACGGCGCGCCGAACGACGTCAACGCCCACCCGCACCTGGACGCGGACGAGAAGGTCGCCGTCGTCCACAACGGCATCATCGACAACGCCGCCGACCTGCGCACCAAGCTGACGGCCGAGGGCTTCGTCTTCGTCTCCGACACCGACACCGAGGTCCTGGCGCACCTGATCGCCCGCTCCGAGGCCGGGACGCTGGAGGAGAAGGTCCGCGAGGCGGTCAAGCACATCGAGGGCACGTACGGCATCGCCGTCCTGCACGCCGACTTCCCGGACCGCATCGTCGTCGCCCGCAACGGCTCCCCCGTCGTGCTGGGCATAGGCGAGAAGGAGATGTTCGTCTCCTCCGACGTCGCCGCCCTGGTCTCCCACACCCGCCAGGTCGTCACCCTCGACGACGGCGAGATGGCCACCCTGCGCGCCGACGACTACCGCACCTACACCACCGAGGGCTCCTCCACCTCGGCCCAGCCGACCACCGTCGAGTGGGAGGCCGAGTCGTACGACATGGGCGGCCACGACACGTACATGCACAAGGAGATCCACGAGCAGGCCGACGCCGTGGACCGCGCGCTGCGCGGCCGCATCGACGACCGCTTCTCCACCGTGCACCTGGGCGGCCTGAACCTGGACGCCCGCGACGCCCGCGCCGTGCGCCGGGTGAAGATCCTCGGCTGCGGCACCTCGTACCACGCCGGCCAGATCGGCGCCCAGATGATCGAGGAGCTGGCCCGCATCCCCGCGGACGCCGAGCCGGCCTCCGAGTTCCGCTACCGCAACCCGGTCGTGGACCCCGACACCCTCTACATCGCCGTCTCCCAGTCCGGTGAGACCTACGACGTGCTCGCCGCCGTCCAGGAGCTCAAGCGCAAGGGCGCCCGCGTCCTCGGCCTGGTCAACGTGGTCGGCTCCGCGATCGCCCGCGAGACCGACGGCGGCATCTACGTGCACGCCGGCCCCGAGGTCTGCGTCGTCTCCACCAAGTGCTTCACCAACATGGTGGTCTCCTTCGGCCTGCTCGCCCTGCACCTCGGCCGCACCCGCGACCTGTCCGTCGCCGACGGCAAGCGGATCATCGAGGGCCTGCGCAAGCTGCCCGGCCAGATCGAGGAGATCCTGGCGAACGAGGAGCAGATCGAGAAGCTGGCCGCGGAGTACGCCGACGCCAAGTCGATGATGTTCATCGGCCGCGTCCGGGGCTACCCGGTGGCCCGCGAGGCCTCGCTGAAGCTCAAGGAGGTCTCGTACATCCACGCCGAGGCCTACCCCGCCTCCGAGCTCAAGCACGGCCCGCTGGCCCTGATCGAGCCCGCCATGCCGACGGTCGCGATCGTCCCGGACGACGAGCTGCTGGAGAAGAACCGCGCCGCGCTGGAGGAGATCAAGGCCCGCAGCGGCCGCATCCTCGCCGTCGCGCACCAGGAGCAGGAGAAGGCCGACCACACCATCGTCGTGCCGAAGAACGAGGACGAGCTGGACCCCATCCTGATGGGCATCCCGCTGCAGCTCTTCGCCTACTACACGGCCAAGGCCATGGGCCGCGACATCGACAAGCCGCGCAACCTGGCGAAGTCCGTCACCGTCGAGTAGTTACCCCGCGCCCGGGCCGCGGCCCGGGCCCCGCGCTCTCGTACCTGTCCGCACCTGTCCGCGACAGGTCCGAGAGGAACGGCCTTCCCGCACGTGCCACCACGCGCGCGGGAAGGCCGCTTTCCCATGCGCCGGCACTCGCCCTCGCGCCGGCGGGGGATGCCGCCGCTTCCGGGAACCGTCACCTCCCGTACGGCAGCACGCCGTCGGGCGGTTCCTACCCGTCCGCACGGCGCGATCCACCCCCTACGCGCGGGTAGATTCACGGGCCGTCAAGTCCGGGGCAGGAGTCATCACCCCTGCAGGGTGAGGAAACGGGCTACGGAATAACGACGACGGGACGCTGGGCCCGCCGGGCCAGCCGGCCCGCCACCGAGCCGAAGATCCGGCCGACCAGGCCGTGCGTCGAACCGACGACGATCGCGTCGGCCGCGTACTCCCGGCCGACCTCCTCCAGCTCGTGGCAGATGTCGCCGCCGCGCTCGACGAGGATCCACGGGACCTCCGACAGATAGTCCGCACAGGCCAGTTCCAGGCCCAGGACCTCGGTGCGGTGATCGGGGACGTCCACGAAGACGGGCGGCTCGCAGCCCGCCCAGACGGTGGTCGGCAGCCGGTTGGCCACATGGACGATGATCAGTCCGGAGCCGGAGCGCCGGGCCATCCCGATTGCATACGCAAGCGCTCGCTCGCTGGACGTGGAGCCGTCGAAGCCCACCACGACGCCGTGCTGGAACGCCGGATCGCAGGAATGGCGTGTTTCTTCCGCCGCTTCGGGGTGCGCCGCGTGATCGGCGACCCGCTTGCGGTCCGCAGGTTCGGAGAATTCGTGACCGGCCATCGGTATCTCGGCGAAGGGTGTCCTCGGGCGGAGGGAGATCGGCGGTTGCTCCCCCGGGGTCGGATCTTGGAGGCAAAATCCGTCCGGGATTCATCTTTTCAATCACTTACCCACCAGGGTACGGCGACACTCGCCGCCTGCCCAGGGGCCGACCGGCGGCTCGGAGCCAGGGGTCGCACGGGCGTGGCACGCGGTGCCCGCCCGGACCGCCGGTGGGCCGCAAGGCGGGCGGGCGTTCCCCGGAGCATGCACGAGGGCGGCGCGTAGCGCAATGCCCCGGCCGCGCTCCCGGCGTACTCCCGATGCGCTCGGCGCAGTGACCGAGGGCCCCGGCCGGGCGTTGTACCACCGCCAGCCCGCCGCCCCCAGGGAGCCGCTCCGTGCCCGGAAGCCGTGACCACGCCCGCGCCGACGCGCCGCGGCAGGACTCCCCCGATCCGGTGAGCGACGTGGTCCGCTGGGCCGCCTTCAGCTGCGTGCTCGTCCCCGTGACCCTGCTGATCTGCGGCCAGTCCTTCGGCGGCGCCGCGGGCACGGCGGCCGGGCTGCTCGCCGTCACCTGCGCCTGCCGGGCCCTGCTGCGCCAGTCGGAGCGCAGCGCGGCCAAGGCGCTCGCGGAGCAGTCGGCCCCGCACCGCGGGCGGCACGGCCGTACGGGTGCGGGGGCGCACCGCGGCGGGCGTCACCCCGGCGGCGCGGCACCGGTCGACTGACCCTCCGGACCGCCGCGCGCCCCGGACCGGACGGGGCCTCGCGGGGTCGAAACGGAGGCCGTGCGAGGGGCTCCCGAGGGCTGTTTGACACTTTCGCACACCTGGACCCACCACTTTTCAGCCAACTTCAGTCCGAACCCCGTAGCTTGGCTTGAGACCCCCCTAACAGCCGGTCGACCAGCAAGGAAAGGACCGCGGAGGGCGGTTGCACCCTACGGGGATTGGGCATGGGCGAGAGGCGTACTTTTCACCGAGGCCTGCAAGTGCAACGCTTCGTGATCGAACGCTTCGCGCCAAGTTGCCATGTCGACTTAGAGCCGAGTGGTGAACTGGTCACTGCGTCTGCATTCGACGCAGTAGATTCGATCTTGGCCATGACCGGCGGGGGAACCGTTCAGGACCGAGGGGAAACGTGCAGGACCGAGAGGACTCGACCGCCGAGGGGGGCTTAGCGCCATGAGCCAGGACTCCACGACCGTACCGGAGACCACGCGCAAGCTCTCCGGACGCCGCCGCCGGGAGATCGTCGCAGTGCTGCTCTTCAGCGGCGGCCCCATCTTCGAAAGCTCCATTCCGCTCTCCGTGTTCGGCATCGACCGACAGGATGCCGGAGTCCCTCGCTACCGCTTGCTGGTGTGCGCGGGCGAGGATGTGCCATTGCGAACAACCGGCGGTCTGGAATTGACCGCACCGTACGGCCTGGAGGCGCTCTCCCGGGCCGGCACCGTCGTCGTACCGGCCTGGCGGTCGATCACCCAGCCGCCGCCCACCGCCGCACTCGACGCACTGCGCCGTGCCCACGAGGAGGGCGCCCGCATCGTGGGGCTGTGCACCGGGGCCTTCGTACTGGCCGCGGCGGGGCTGCTCGACGGCAGGCCCGCCACCACCCACTGGATGTACGCGCCCACGCTCGCCAAGCGCTATCCGTCGGTCCACGTGGACCCGCGGGAGCTCTTCGTGGACGACGGCGACGTACTGACCTCCGCGGGCACCGCGGCAGGCATCGACCTGTGCCTGCACATCGTCCGCACCGACCACGGAGCCGACGCGGCCGGGGCGCTGGCCCGCCGGCTCGTCGTCCCGCCGCGCCGCAGCGGCGGGCAGGAGCGCTACCTCGACAGGTCTTTACCGGAGGAGATCGGCGCCGACCCGCTCGCCGAGGTCGTCGCCTGGGCGCTGGAGCACCTCCACGAGCAGTTCGACGTGGAGACGCTCGCCGCCCGCGCGTACATGTCCCGCCGGACCTTCGACCGGCGGTTCCGCTCGCTCACCGGGAGCGCGCCCCTGCAGTGGCTGATCACCCAGCGGGTGCTCCAGGCACAGCGGCTGCTGGAGACCTCCGACTATTCGGTGGACGAGGTCGCCGGCCGCTGCGGGTTCCGCTCCCCGGTGGCGCTGCGCGGGCACTTCCGCCGGCAGCTGGGGTCCTCCCCCGCCGCCTACCGGGCCGCGTACCGCGCGCGCAGGCCCCAGAGCGGCTCGGCCGACCGCCCCGAGCGGGCCGAGCGCGAGGGGCGTACGGAGCGGGAGCGCGCCGACCGGTTCGACCGGCCGGAGATCGGCGAGCAGCGGACCGGGGAGCCGTCGGTGATGGCGCTCCGGCGGGCGGCCATGGCCCCGGCCCACGCCGCCTCCGGCGCGGGCGGGGTGCTCGGCGGCCCGCCGCCGTCGCACGGCGGGCATCCGGGCCACGGTCCGCACGGCAGCCATCCGGGCGTTCCGGGCGTATCGACCGGCCATAGCGGTGGATATGGGGTGAATGCCACGGATCCGGGCAAGCCGGAGTCGGACCTCTACACCCCACGCCTGCCCGGCCAGCGGGAACGCCCCGTAGGGTGAGGGACATGAACGATCGCATGGTGTGGATCGACTGCGAGATGACCGGGCTCTCGCTGTCGGACGACGCGCTCATCGAGGTGGCCGCCCTGGTGACCGACTCGGAGCTGAACATCCTCGGCGACGGCGTGGACATCGTCGTCCGCCCGCCCGCCGAGGCCCTCGTCACCATGCCCGAGGTGGTGCGCCAGATGCACACGGCTTCCGGGCTGCTCGCGGAGCTGGAGAAGGGCACCACCCTGGAGGACGCCGAGCAGCAGGTCCTCGCCTACGTCCGCGAGCACGTCCCGGAGCCGGGCAAGGCCCCGCTGTGCGGGAACTCGGTCGGCACCGACCGCGGTTTCCTCGCGCGGGACATGCCCGCCCTGGAGTCCCACCTGCACTACCGGATCGTCGACGTGTCCTCGGTGAAGGAGCTGGCCCGCCGCTGGTATCCGCGGGCCTACTTCGCAAGCCCCAAGAAGAGCGGCAACCACCGGGCGCTCGCCGACATCCGCGAATCGATCGCCGAGCTGCGCTACTACCGCGAGGCGATCTTCGTGCCGCAGCCCGGTCCGGACTCCGACACGGCGAAGGCCGTCGCGGCCAAGCACGTCCTTCCTGCTCAGGGATAGTGACGTAGCTCGCTCCCGGCTCGGCGAAAGCTGGGAGCGAGCACCCCTGAAGACCGTGTAAGCTTTTTCTCGGCCGGTGGGAAACACACCACAAGTCACCGGTCATGGTGGGTATAGCTCAGCTGGTAGAGCACCTGGTTGTGGTCCAGGATGTCGCGGGTTCGAGTCCCGTTACTCACCCTGGCAGAGGGCCCCCGTCCGCGGAAGCGGACCCCCCCCCCCCGGGGCCCTTGTCGTATGCGAGGACGGATGCGGGGCGGACGCGGGACGGCCGGGGGCCGCTTGTAGGCCGTCCGGCGTCACTCCGCGGCGTGTCGCTCCAGGAAGGACGCGACCGACGGCGTGCCCCCGTACCGCCCGGCGAGCACCCGGGCTGTGCCTGCGAGCATCGTCCGGATCCGCGTCGAGCGGACCTCGGCCAGCAGGTCCAGCGCGCGCTCCCCGGCGGCGGCCGCCGCGTCCGGCGCGCCGCCCCGGGCCAGGTCGCCCGCGAGCTGCGCGGTGAAGAGCGCGATGTTGCGGGCGAAGTGGGCGTCCTGGAGGTCGACGGCGCGCCGCGCGTGCCCGGCGGCCCGCCGCCAGTCGCCGAGCGCCGACCGGCACTGGGCTTCCAGCCCCTCCAGTTCGGCCTCGCCGAAGAAGCTCATCCACTCCGGGTCCGCGTCGGCCGGGCCGCGGGCGAAGAGCGACCGGGCCCGCAGCAGGGCGGCCTCGCAGGCGGTGCGGTCGCCGAGCCCGGCCCAGCCGCCGGCCTCCCGCAGGGCCAGCAGGGACATCAGCCGCGCGGAGGACAGCGCCTTGGCCGCGCCCTGGGCGGCCTGCGCGGCGCGCACGGCCTCTCGCGGGCGGCCCGCATCGCGCGCGAGGAAGGCGGTGTTGCAGAAGGCGTGGGCCTCCAGGGCGGCGTCACCGGCGACCCGGGCCGTGGCGAGCGCCTCGGCGTAGTGCGAGCGGGCGTCGGAGAAGCGGCCCGAGTCGTGGGCCAGCCAGCCCACGGACAGCGAGAGTTCGCCCGCACCGGACTGCAGGCGGTCGGCGACGGACTGGCGGCGCGGGCCGGCGTCGAGGAGCTCGTAGGCGATCCGCAGCGGGCGCGTGGCGCGGCGGTAGAGGTCGTCGGCGCCGTGCCGGTCGTCCAGCAGCCGGATGCGGCGCACGGCCTGCTCGACGGCGGACGCCTCGGCCTCGCCGGCGCGGCGCGGGGCGCGCCCCGCGGAGGCGGCCGGGGAGGCGGCCCCCAGGGAGGCCGCGGCGACCGCGGCCGCCGTACTGCCGGTCATGAAGGCGCGCCGCAACACGTCGCTCTCCTTGGGCTGCTCGGAGGGGTCGGCGGGGCCGGCGGCGGCGCTGCCCTTGCCGCGCGCGCCCCGCCCGCGGACCACCTCGCGCGGGACGAAGCCCATGTCCTCCGGCTCGCAGCCGGGGAACATGTGCCGGAACACCCGTTCGTAGGCGTAGTTGGGGCAGCGGATCTCCCCGGACTCGACGCGGCCGATGTAGCGCGCGTCGCACGAGACCTGCTCGCCGATCTCGCGGGCCGCCCGCCGAACGGCCGCCGCGAACTCGGCCGCCGAACGGGCGCCCCGCAGCTGCCGGAACGCCTCGTTCGGCGCGTGGGGCGACACCATGGGCGCGACCGTACCGGCAATCGCCGGTCCGCTCCCCCCGTTCGGCCCCCCGTTTCGCTGCAAAACGGATATCCCGCCCGCGATCCGCCATGAAGTGCCATCCTTTGTGACGGCATGTGCCCGTTGCCGTTGACGCCCTTCGCGCGTTGAACCCTTCGAGCACGCTCGACGCGGAGCGTAGTGGCACGGCGGAGGAGGGGTTTCCCTTGGTGGAGGCCGGAGTGGACAGCAGCAGCTCGCGGACGACGGCCCTGCACCAGCCGCGTCAGGACCGCAGCCCGTCTCCCTGCGCCCCCCGCGCGGCGGGCCTCGGGCCCGACGCCGGGCCGTGCGACCTGGTCACCGTGCCCGCCCGGCAGGGCCTGGAGGCCGTCGACATCCTCCGGCTGCGCGACGGCGTCGGCCCCGTCCTGCACGACGACGAGTGCGACACCCTCGGCTTCCTGGTGCCCCCCGGCACCGCCGACGCCTGGGACGTGCCGGGCAGCGCCTGCACCCAGACCCACGGCCGCGGGCTGCGCGCCGTCCCCGAGGGCCACCTCCTCACCGGCGCCGGCTGGCTCGTCGCCCCGGAGGCCGCCTTCTCCGCCGCCACGGACCCGGCGGTGCTGCGCGCCGCCCTCGGTGAGGCCGCCCGGACGATCGCCGCGGTCGACCGCTGCCGCTAGCCGGCGCCGGCCGGGGCCGCCCGCCCCTGCGCGATACTTGCCCGGTGGGCAAGGTCAGGAAGAAGCAAGGGCGCGGCCGCGCCGCCGAACCGGTCGCGGAGCAGGTCGCCGGCGGGCTCGCCGAGCTCGTGCCCGACCGCGACCGCCCCCGGGGCTTCACCCTCCTGATCGACGGCGCGCCCCAGTCCCACGTGGATCTCGACGACCCCACGTATCTGGACTTCGCCTACCAGCGCCGGCTCGGGCACATCGCCGACCTCGCCGCGCCGCCCGGCAAGCCCGTCCAGGCGGTCCACCTGGGCGGCGGCGCCTTCACCCTCGCCCGGTACGTCGCCGCGACGCGCCCCCGCTCGACCCAGCAGATCGTGGAGATCGACGCGCCGCTGGTGCAGTTCGTACGGCGCGAGCTGCCGCTGGACGGCGGCTGGCGGATCCGGGTGCGCGGCTGCGACGCCCGCGAGGGGCTGGCCAAGGTGCCGGACGGCTGGGCCGACCTGATCATCGCCGACGTGTTCGGCGGCGCCCGCACGCCGGCGCACCTGACCAGCACAGAGTTCGCCGCCGAGGTGCGGCGGGCGCTGCGGCCGGGCGGCTTCTACGCGGCGAACCTCGCCGACGGCCCGCCGCTCGCGTACGTGAAGTCCCAGATCGCGACCGTCGGGACCGTCTTCCCCGAGCTCTGCCTGACCGCCGACCCGGCGGTGCTGCGCGGGCGCCGCTTCGGCAACGCCGTGCTGCTCGCCTCCGACCGCGCCCTGCCGGTCGCCGAGCTGACCCGCAGGGCCGCGTCCGACCCGCACCAGGGGCGGGTCGAACACGGCCGGGCTCTGGCGGACTTCACGGGCGGCGCGGCGCCGGTCACGGACGCGAGCGCCCGGCCGTCGCCGGAGCCTCCGCCGTCGGTCTTCGAATGACCGTCCCGGCCCTCTGAGAGCCCACTGAGAGCCCTCTGAGAGCTCGCTGAGAGCCCGTTGAGAGCCCGTTGAGAGCCCGCTAGTAGGGCGGCAGCTGGCCCGTCCGGGCGACTTGGGAGTACCAGCGGGCGCTGGACTTGGGCGTACGGGCCTGGGTGGCGTAGTCGACGTGGACCGCGCCGAAGCGCTTGCTGTAGCCGTAGGCCCATTCGAAGTTGTCGAGCAGCGACCAGAGGAAGTAGCCGCGCACGTCGGCGCCGTCGGCGATCGCCCGCCGGACGGCCTCCAGGTGGGCGTGCAGATAGGCGATGCGCTCGGGGTCGTGCACAGTGCCGTCGCCGTCGGGCTTGTCGTCGTACGCGGCCCCGTTCTCGGTGACCACCAGGGGCAGGCCGGGGACCTCGCGGGCGAAGCGGACCAGCAGGTCGTACAGGCCGGTGGGGTCGACGGACCAGTCCATGGCGGTCCGCTTGCCGGGCGGGCGGTGGAAGGCGACGCCGGCGGCGCCCGGCCACGGCGAGGGCTCCGGGGGCCCTGCCGAGGGGCCGTTGTCAGTGGCGGCTGCTACCACTGTGGGGGTGTAGTAGTTGATGCCCAGCCAGTCGAGGGGGTGCTTGATGGTGCCCGGGTCGCCGTCGTGCACGAACGACCAGTCGGTGATGCCCGCCGTGTCGGCGAGCAGGTCCTCGGGGTATGCGCCGTGCAGCATGGGCCCGGTGAAGATACGGGTGGCCAGGGCATCGATGCGGCGCTGGGCGTCGACGTCCTGCGGGGAGTCGGTGAAGGCGCGCACGGCCCCCGGGTTGAGGGTCACGGCCACCTGACCGTTCGCGGGCAGGGCCGCGCGCAGGGCCTGGGCGCCCAGGCCGTGGGCGAGGTTGAGGTGGTGCGCGGCGCGCAGGGCGGCCAGGTCGTCGGTGCGGCCGGGGGCGTGCACGCCGGAGCCGTAGCCGAGGAAGGCGCTGCACCAGGGCTCGTTGAGGGTGATCCACATGTCGACGCGGTCGCCGAGGGCCTCGGCGACGAGCTGGGCGTAGTCGGCGAAGCGGTGGGCGGTGCCGCGCTCGGGCCAGCCGCCCGCCGTCTCCAGCTCCTGCGGGAGGTCCCAGTGGTAGAGGGTCAGGACGGGGCGGATGCCGGCTCCGAGCAGGTCGTCGACGAGGGCGCGGTAGAAGTCCAGGCCCGGCTGGTTGGGGTGGCCGCGGCCGGAGGGCTGGACGCGCGGCCAGGAGACGGAGAAGCGGTAGGCGCCGATGCCGAGGTCCGCCATCAGGCGGACGTCGTCGCGGTGGCGGTGGTAGTGGTCGGTGGCCGTGTCGCCGGTGTCGCCGGCGAGGGTCCTGCCGGGGGTGTGGGAGAAGGTGTCCCAGATGGAGGGGGTGCGGCCGGCCGCGTGCGGCGCGCCCTCGACCTGGTAGGCGGCGGTGGCGGTGCCCCAGAGGAAGCCGGGCGGGAAGTTCACGGTCATCGGGGTCTCCCTGGAGGTGGGGGCGAGGTGAAGGGAGCGGCGCGGAGGTCAGCCCTTGACGGCGCCCCGCATGATGCCGCCGACGATCTGTTTGCCGAAGAGGGTGAAGGCGAGCAGCAGCGGAAGGGTGCCCAGCAGCGCCCCGGCCATGATCACGGCCTGGTCGGGGACGTAGCCGCGGCCGAGGCCCGTGAGGGCCACCTGCACGGTGGGGTTCTCCTGGGTGAGGGCGATGATCGGCCAGAAGAAGTCGTTCCAGGCCTGGACGAAGGAGAGCATGGCGAGCACGGCCATCGCGGGCCGGGCGACGGGGAAGACGACGTGCCAGATGATGCGCAGGCTGCTGGCGCCGTCGACGCGGGCGGCCTCGACGAGCTCGCCCGGGAGCGCCTCCAGCAGGTACTGGCGCATGAAGAAGACGCCGAAGGCGCTGACGAGGGTGGGCAGGATCACCGACTGGAGCTCGTTGGTCCACTTGAGCTCGGCGACGACCATGAACAGGGGCACGACGCTGAGCTGCGGCGGGACCATCATGGTGCCGATCGTCAGGAGCAGCAGTGCGCCGCTGAAGCGGAACTTCAGCTTGGCGAAGGCGAATCCGGCGACGGTGCAGAAGAGCACCGTGCCGAGGGCGACGGTGCCGGCGACGAGCAGGGTGTTGAGGAGGGCGAGGCCCATGTTGGCCTCGGTCCACGCGGTGGCGGCGTTCTCGGCGAGCCGGGTGCCGAACCAGAAGGGCGGCGGGGTCTTCGCGAGGCGCATGTTGTCGCGCGAGGCGGTGACGGCCGTCCACACGAGGGGGAAGAGCGAGCCCGCGGTGAAGACGGCGAGCACGGCGTAGGTCAGGGGGCCGCCGTGCAGCTGGCGGCCGGCGCGGGTGCGGGCGGTGGCGGGGGT